>JAITBE010000191.1 GCA_031283755.1 Spirochaetaceae bacterium | reverse complement strand
TTGTATACTCCGACAGATAACTACAATCGCTGGGCTCCAACTATTGTCAGTTATGCTACTACAATTAACGAGTTGGAAGTGTTCATGTCCGGGGATTGATGATTGCAAAACAGCAAAGTCCCTCGAAATTCCCTTAGGCATATGAGAACAACCATCCCCGCCACTGCGGCGGAGTTGGTTGATTTGTCTTATCGATTCCTAAACCACTAATATCTTTACGCTTTTTGTATTTTTCAAGCCCATGTCCTTTGAAATCAACATTGTATTCTGCAGTACGGACGCAGTAAATGCTTTCATCAATTGTGGCATATATATTGATCGCCAGCATAAAGTAAATCGACCATTCGGGAATTGTGCGTAAAAGTGCCCAAAAGAATATGCCTACATAGCAGCTTGCAGCAAATAACTTTTGAAAATAAGTATGAACCATATTACCCTTACCATGATAAATCTGCGCAAGCATAAACACAAAAACCTTGTTGAAGACGGTTACGACCATCATTCCAACATAAAGCCAGAATTGCCAAGTTTCAAGATTGTCACCGACAAATCGGACAAAGCAAAGTGTTGCTCCCATAACAAGCACCAGAACATCTCCGATGGAATCAAGAGCAGCCCCCAGGCCACTTTCGGCTTTGAGCTTGCGTGCCACTGTCCCATCGAGCTTGTCAGTACTAAGCAAGATTAAGTAGACAATGATCCAGACAATAGGTACATCAAAAAAAGTGTTGTCAATAAACGGTAGAGAAAAATTAATCTCCCAGTTTTGCCGCGTTGAAAAAGGTAATGCAAATGCCCCTATAATGCGAATGCAAGATATGATGTTTGGTAGGTGCTTTTTTAATCCTGATGCTCTTAATTCTTTCATAGGTAAAATTCTTTGATTATTCAGTATGGGACCATCCGAGATGAAAAAATTTCAATAATTAAGCACATAGTTCACGGTGGAAATTCAATGATTTTTGTACAAAAACTCCGTGTTTCATTGCTTCCTCTGTGGTTTATTACTTCTTCGACATCTCTATTATCCACGAAACCGAAAAAAATGAGTTTCTAGAAGTTCTCCTATTGTTTCTATGCCATTTTTACAATTATGTCAAGGCACAATTGCACATAACGGGTTGCTTCATGCATCCTTTGTGTCCTTCGTGGTTAGTTTTTCTTGGAAATTCCGGTGAATTCAAGGAAATTTTAACGATCAAAAAGTAAATACTTTTGTCCTGCTACCCCCGGCCTTATGTTCGGGAATTTCACCTCGGCGGCTTTTTAAAAGCGGGTTTCAAAACAGCGGCCGGATTAAGGGAGAAGGCGGACCTCTGGCCGTCCTAAGTCATTTTCAAAATGAACCGGGCTGCCAAAGAAGTTTCATGTTACCTTGCCGCCAAAAGCCCGGTTGGCCGGAGCCGGGAAGGACCGGCCATTCCCCCCCACTCACTAACCGGCAACCGCTTCCGGCAAGCTAAAAACTCGTCTCGTCAGGGTTCTGATTCAAGCCGCCTATCCCGGTGAATCCGGCGATCTTTTCCACATCCCCAGGAGAAAGCGCAAAATAAAAATATAAAAAATCCCATGCTGCCGGCCCCGGTTGACATTTTATTTTTTAAGGTATATCTTGACAAATAACATACTAATCATATAGGATTAGAATAAATTAAATCAAAGGACGTTGAAATGAAAAAAATTTTTGCGCTTTTACAGGTCTTTTTTATCGGCGCCGTATTGTTTGGGACGGGTCAAAAGGCGGCTTCCAACGAACGGGTGGTAAAGATCGGGACGGTAGGCGAAATAACCGCCATGTGGGAACCCATCGCGGAGGTGCTTAAAAAGGAGGGGATCCGCATTGAACTGGTCAAATTTTCCGAATACGTTTTGCCCAACCGGGCCCTGGAGGATGGCGAAATTGACATGAACGCTTTTCAGCATTATGCCTATTTGAACAATGAAGTTAAAACCAAAAATTACCATCTCACCCCGATTGGGGAAACGCTGCTGGCCCCCCTGGGCCTGTTCTCCCGGAAAATCAAATCCGTTTCCGAGATCAAGGCCGGGGATAAGATCGCCATCCCCAATGACCTGGTAAACGAGGGCCGCGCCCTGCGGGTCCTCGAAAAGGCGGGGCTGCTTAAAATTCCCCCTGAGGCGGGACCCACCCCGGCGTTGAGCGATATTGCGGAAAACCCCCTGAGGCTGGAGTTTATCGAGGTGGAGGCGGCCCAGACTCCCCGGCTGCTGGAGGATGTTACCGCCTCGATTATCAACGGGGGCCACGCGGTTGACGCGGGGCTCAACCCGGAACGGGACAGCCTTGCCCTGGAACGTCAAACCGAGGGCAGCCAAAACCCCTATATCAACGTATTGGTGGTCCGGACCGCGGAAAAAGACGATCCCGTGTACAAACGGATCGTGGAGGAATACCATACCGACGCGGTAAAGGCGGTGTTCCAAAACGAATATAAAGGGGCTTTTATTCCCGCGTGGTAACCATGATACGCCTTACCCATATCTCGAAAACATTTTACGGAAAAACTACGGTCCCCGCGGTAAGGGACGTATCCCTTACGGTGGGGGATGGAGAGATCTTTGGGGTTATCGGCTTTTCCGGCGCGGGAAAAAGCACCCTGGTCCGCTGCATCAATATGCTGGAAAGGCCCGATTCGGGGGAGGTCCTCATAAACAATCAGGACCTTATGAGACTTTCCCCCCGGGAACTCCGGGGGGCCCGTAAAAATATCGGGATGATCTTTCAGCATTTTAACCTGTTCCAATCCCGGACGGTGGGTGAAAATATCATCTACCCCCTGCAATACCGGGGAATACCCCCGGGGGCTGTGGCGGAACGGCTGCGGGAACTGCTTAAACTGGTGGATCTCTCCGATAAGGAACACGCCTACCCCTCCCAGCTTTCGGGGGGGCAGAAGCAGCGGGTCGGCATTGCCCGGGCTCTGGCCACCAACCCGTCGATTCTTCTCTGCGACGAGGTTACCAGCGCCCTGGATCCCCAGACCACCCAGTCCATTCTGGGGCTGTTGAAGGATCTGAACAAAAAATTGGGGCTTACCATCGTCCTCATCACCCATGAGATGAATGTCGTAAAATCAATTTGTACCCGGGTGGCGGTGATGGAAAAGGGCGAAATAATTGAATGTGGTTCGATTTTTGATGTTTTTTCAAACCCCGCCCAGCGGATCACCAAGGATTTTATCGCCACCACCTCGAATCTGCATAAAATTTACGATCTTTTGCGGGAGGATTCCCCCCTCATCCGGCTGAAACCGAACCAAATCCTTGCCCGCTTTAGTTATGTGGGGCGTAATACCGTGGAGGCGTTGATCTCTACGGTATCCATACGGTTTAATATAAAAATCAATATTATTTTCGGCGATCTTGATATTATTCAGGAGACCCCCCTGGGGGGACTCATCAATATCCTGGACGGTGAAGGCGAAGCCATTGCCAGGGCGGTTCAATGGATCACCGACCGGGGAGTACGGGTAGAGGTGATCAAACATGGTTGAGTTGTTGGCTAAATTGACACCCAACGTGGTAACCAAGGTGCCGGAACTGTTAAAATGCCTGGGACAGACCCTGTACATGATGCTCATTACCGGGGGCATAACCTTTGGTATCGGGATAATCCTCGCGGTGATCCTGACCGTTACCCGAAAGGGAGACATTCTGGAAAACATCCCCGTTTGGACTATCCTGGACAAGGTCATCAATTTTTTCCGGTCCGTACCCTTTATCATCCTGATTGCCCTGTTGATTCCGGTTACCCGGATGATAGTGGGGACGGCGATTGGCGTCAAGGGCGCCATAGTCCCCCTGGTTTTTGGGACGGTGCCGTTTTTTACCCGCCAAATGGAAAGCGCCCTGGCCGGGATTGACCGCGGTTCCATAGAGGCGGCCCAGGCCCTGGGCACCAGCCCCGGGGGGATCATTTTCCGGGTGTACCTGAAGGAAAGCATCCCCGGTATCATCCGGGGAACCACCATCACCTTTATCAGCCTCGTGGGGCTTACCGCTATGGCCGGAGCAGTGGGCGGCGGCGGGCTCGGGGACTTTGCCATCCGTTACGGGTACCAACGGTACCAAACGGACGTTACCATCGTGACGGTGGTGGTATTGATCCTGATTGTAACGATTATTCAGGGCCTGGGGGCGTTTTTTGCGCGGAAAACAACCCACTAAAACGATAGATTTGGGGATACCCCGGAGGCAGCCGGCTTTCCGGACATCCCAAGGACGGATAATTTATGGATAAAACAACCCTGCAATCCACCCTGGAATCTTATTTCACCTGGTTTCACCGGCATCCCGAGCTGGGGTTTGAGGAGCATAAAACCACGGCGCGGATCCGGGAATTACTCGTTCAGGCCGGGGTGGAGATCCTGGACGCTCCCCTGGAGACCGGGCTTATCGCCCGGATCCAAGGCCGGCCCGGAGGGCCGGTGACGGCCCTCCGGGCCGATATTGACGCCCTTCCGGTGACCGAGGCCGCCGGCCTCGACTACGCTTCGGAGCATCCGGGATGTATGCACGCCTGCGGACATGACTTCCACCTGACCGCCCTGCTGGGCGCCGCCATCCTCCTCCGGGAGGAAGCGGAAACCCTTGCCGGAACCGTCAAACTTCTGTTCCAGCCCGCCGAGGAAGGAGCCGGGGGAGCCCGGGTGGTACTGGATACGGGGTATCTGGATGACGTGGATGAAATCTACGGCCTCCACGTCATGGCGGCCCTGGCCCCCGGCATTATCGCCCTGAGCCCCGGAGCCACCTACGCCACGGTGGGGAGCTTCCGCATCCTGGTCAAAGGCCGGGGGGGACACGCCGCCGAACCCCATCGCTGTAAAGACCCCATCGTAGCGGCGGCGCAGATCATCACCAAGGCGCAGACCATCATAAGCCGCGGGGTCAGTCCCTTTGACCCGGCGGTTCTCAGCGTCACCCGGGTTTTGGCAGGTACTACCTGGAACGTTATCCCCTCCGATACCCTGCTGGAGGGTACCATCCGGGCCTTTTCCGTTGAAAAGCTCACCGGAATTGCGGAAAACCTGGGGAAAATATGCCGGGGCGCCGAGGAAAGCGACGGCGTTGAAATCGAATATACCTGGCGGATCAATACCTATTCCACCAATAACGACCCTGCCTTAACCGAATGGGCGGCGGAAACGGCAAAGACCCTGGGCCTCTCCGTGGTACCCTATCCGCCGACCATGGGCGGCGAGGATTTTGCCCTGTATCAACAGCGGATCCCCGGGGTTTTTCTGAACATCGGCGTGGGCAGCCCCCAGGAACTGCACAATCCCGGCTTTATCGCCAATCCCGCGCCGCTTTCCGCCGCGGCGGAACTTTTGGCTGCCCTGGGCAAAGGAGCCGCCGCCCGTTTGGCCCGAAATTCGCGGCCTCCTTGGCGTAATTTCCATGCCGGTTGAGAAAATACCGATGAAAAGGGAAAAATTCAGGATAAAAGCAAATATTTTTCTCTGTTTAAGCGAGATACCCTTGACAAAACCATTAATATACGGCAATGTTCCCAAATTAATTAAAGATTTTACCTAATTATATAAAATAAAACAATGCAAGACTCCTAATGTTAATAATAATATAGGAGACAGACAAGGGGGGCCGTCATGGATCGTGATTTCGTAGCGCGAATGGAGAAATCCCTGACCGATCTTAAAACGGAGATCATTTCAAATTTGATCGTCAGCAATGAGGATTTTAAAGAAATTGTGGAAGGTATGGATCCAAAGGATTTAGCGGATATTGCTTCCGATGATATTGACCGGAAGATGATAGAGGCTATTGGCGCACAGGACTTAAAGCGGCTCAAATTGATAGATTCCGCGTTAACCAGGATACAGCAGGGAAAATACGGTCTCTGTGTAAAATGCGGCAAACGGATACCTCAGGACCGGCTTGAGGCGATACCCTACGCCTTGATGTGTATTGGGTGCAAAACCGTGGAGGAACGGAGAAACCGGTAAATCGGCTCCGGAACCCTCCAGGGGCCTCGATCCGCGGGGCCTTAGAGGGGAGTCCCGGTCCACACCGGACGGCCTTGGCGCCTCCCCTCAAAAAGGACGGCCTGGGTATAGCCCGCATCCAGGAGGATCCGCCGGGCTTCGGGGTAATACCCCCCCAGATGTTCCGCCCGGTGGGCGTCGGCGTTAATGCTCAGGGGGATGTTTTTTTCTTTAAGAAGCCGTAAAAAATCCAGGCCGGGATAGGGTTCATCCGCCCAGCCCCGGATAAGGCCCCCGGTATTAACTTCCACGACGACGCCGGATTGGGCCGCCAGATCAGTGGTTTTTTTCAGGTGTTTAAGGTAAGTCTCACCTTCCCGGGAAAAAAACCGATCCCCCCGGTTGTTTTTTTTGATAAGATCCGGATGGGCCAGCAGGTCAAAGCCCCCGGCGCGGATCATATCATCCACCGCGTTCCAATAGGTTTCCATTACCCCCTCCCGGTCGTCCCCAAAATGTTCCCGCACCTTTTGGCTGAACTCTTCCAGGGGCTCATCCACCGTAAAAGGGAGGGATCCATCCGGGGGAATCACATAGTGGACCGAACCGATAAGGTAGTCCAGGCCCAGGGATTGAAATTCCCGGTCCGCGGGGGAGATCATCCCCTGGATATAATCAACCTCCAGGCCGGCGTAGACCGGGAGTCTGCCCTGCCAGCGGAGGCGGGCCGAAAGGACCTCGTCAAGGTATTCCCGGAACCGGTCCTCGCTGATATGCCAATCCGAGACCAGGCCGGTCTTTTTACGGATCGGCGCGTGGGAACTAAAGCCCAGGGAAACAAAACCCCGCTCATAGGCCGAGCGGCAGAAGGTTTCAATGTCATCCTTACCATCGCAAAACGTAGTATGGGTGTGAATGCAGGAGCATACCATATTAATCCCTTAAAAAAATCTCCACCGCCGCTTTAAACCGGACAAACGCCTCTCTAAGGGGGGGAAGACCCGCTTTTATTTCGCCCCGGTCCATGGCTTTGTAGGCCAGTTCCAACCTCGCGGCGGCCTGGCCCAATTCCCGTCCCGAGAGGGTAAGGGCGCTGCCTCTGATGGTATGGGCCGCGCGGCGTCCTTCCTCCCAATTTTCCTGTTCCGCCAGAATGGGAAGCTCGTCGATCTGGCCGGCGGTCCGTTCCAGAAAACGGCCGAGCAGGGGTTTTATGGTTTCGACATCATTGAGAAAGGTATCCAACAGATCCAAGTGATCGAAAACCGCGGGGTCTTTTGTGAGGAGAACCGGGGCTGCCGGCGCCGCCGGGATCGTTCCGCCTTCCCTGGCCGGCATGACCTGTACCGGGGAAGCCCGCTTTACCCCCGAGGAAACCACCACCACCGGGTCTGCCGCCGGTACGGGAAGCGGCGGGGAGACCGGCGGCGCATCCAGGACCGGGCCGGCTTGACCCGTCCCGGTCCCCGCGGCCCCCTGGTTTTCAGGCGCCCCGGAAAGGGACGCGGCAGGCGGCGGGGAAGCGGACGGCGTATTGGCGGCCGCCTGCTCCGGTTGGGGCTGGGCATGGAAGCCCGCCCTGGCTAAAAGCCCCCGCCCGGAACTTTGGTCCGGAACAGGAGCCTGGCCGTCCTTCTCCGGGAAAGGTATCCATTTACGGAGTAAGCCTTCGATATCGGAACGTTTGCAGGGTTTAAGCAAGATATCGTTGATACCGGCCTTTAAACACTGGGCCCCCTCATCCGGAAGGACGCTGGCGGTTACGGCCACAATCGGCTTGGTAAATCCCTGTTCCCGCAGCTTCTGGGCCGCTTCATACCCGTTCATCCGGGGCATCTGAATATCCATAAAAATCAGGTCCACCGGGAAAGCTCCGGCCTTATCCAGGGCATCAAGGCCATCCTCCGCGGCGATAGAACCGTAGCCCAGTTTTTCCAGGATCATCACCAAAAGTTTTTGATTGACCGGATGGTCCTCGGCGACTAATACCAGGGGTTTACCGGCGGCCGGTAAAGGGCCCTTGGAAACAGGCGTTTCCGGGCCGGAGATTTCCCTGAAAATTTCCCCGGACTGGACCTTTTCGGAAAGGGAAAGCCCCTCTTGTTCCAAAGCCGCCTCCAGGTCAAGCGGGGGTTCCGAGAAGGTCTGGGCAATGACCTCCGCCAAGTCGTGCCGTTCGACAGGTTTATTGATATAGGCGTTAAACCACTGAAGCAGGGTCATCTTGGCTTCCGCCCCTAAAAGTCCGTGGGGAACCATCAGGATAAGCCGGGTATCATTAATGGTCTTGTCCCGGTTAATTTCCGCCGCCAGCCGCCAGCCATCCATCCGGGGCATGATCATATCAATCAGGCACAGTCCATAGGGATTTTTTTCCCGGGCCGCGGCCCGCAGCAGCCCCAGAGCTTCCTCGCCGGAGGATGTTGTTTCGGTATTTCGGTACCCGATATCTTTTAAATAGGTGTTGATGATAATCCGGCTTTCCTCCCGGTCATCCACCAGGAGGATCCGTTTGCCGGAAATTTCCTTCCGGACGGGGACCGGTTCCGGGGGAGTTTTGGCCCGTTCTATGGGTATGGAAAAACGGAATACGGAACCGCCCCCTTCCCGGGGAACCATTTCTATCCTGCCCCCCATAAGTTCCACCAGGTTACGGGAAATGGCCAGCCCCAGACCGGTACCGCCGAAACGCCGGGTATTGGAAGGATCCGCCTGGAAAAAGGTAGTGAAAAGGTGGCTTCGGCTTTCTTTCGGTACCCCGATGCCGGTATCCGTGACAGCCACCGCGACCCCTTCCCTCCCCTCACAATCCGTGGGCCGGGCGGAAATCGTTACGCTTCCTTCCCGGGTAAATTTAACCGCGTTTTTTACCAGGTTTATGACGATCTGCCGGAATTTATGGGGATCTCCCCGGACGGTGATGTTCAGCTCCGGGGAGATATCCAGGGCAATTTCCAGGCCCTTTTTGTGGGCTTCCAGGGCGATCATCTCCACCGCTTGTTCAACGGCTTGTTCAAGGATAAAATCGGTGGATTCTAATTTCATTTTACCCGCTTCTATTTTGGAAAAGTCCAGGATATCGTTGATCAGGGAGAGGAGGACCTCGGCGGCGAATTTGACCTGCCGGGAATACTCCGCCTGTTCCCGGTCAAGTTTCGTGTCCTGGAGCAATTCGGTCATTCCGATAATGGTTTGTATGGGGGTACGGATCTCGTGGCTGATATTAGCCAGAAACTGACTTTTGGCCTCTATGGCCCGTTCGGCTATTTCCTTATCCTCCTGGAGCCGTTCCCCTTCCTGCCGTTCCCTGGTCTGGTCGTGCATGGTAAAACCAATAAAGGGCCCCTGAAATTGGGGCGGCGCGTCCGGGAGGACGGCGATGACCCAGGCGTGGATCCGGAACCAGTGCAGGGTGTTTTGACTGTCATGAAAGGGAGCCTCAAATTCCACTTGTTTGACCGCGCCGCCGGTTAACCGGGAGAAAAAATTGGCAAACCGGAGGGTTTCGCGGATGGAGAAATAACTTGGCGTTGAGGCGGACCCGGAGATCGTCTTCATGAGTTCATTAAACCGGGAATTCGACTCGAAGATAAGTCCGTTTTTATCCGCTATGGCCATAGCCACCGACGATTCTTCAAAAAGTCTAAAAAACGGGCTGATACGTCGTTCTAATTCCATGTTTTAGATAACCTTTAAAAACTGGCTCTAAGGATTTCCGCAGTTTTTTTCAAAATATCATCCGGCTTCAAGGGTTTTACCAGATAACTTTTTATTCCCAGTTGGAACGCCTGAATCACCGTGTCTCTCTGGGTAATCACGGATAACACAATAACCGGCGGCCGTTTGTTTCCAATCCTCATGGACCGTAAAACATCAAAACCGTCTATATTGGGCATCAGCAGGTCCAAAAATACCAGGTCAAAGACCTCTGTCTCGGCGTCCGCCAGGTAACTGGCGCCGTCGGAATAGGTCTTAACCGTAGTCCCGAGGGACTTGAAGGTGTTTTTTATCAATTCCTGAATCGAAAAATCATCATCCACCGCGGCAATTGTCGAATTTTTGATGAGATCTTTTATATCGTCCCACTTTATTTTTTCTTCAGTCTCAAAACGGAGGTGCATAAATTCACCTTTGGCCGCATTATCCGCGGATAATACTTTTTTTTCAAGAATTTCCGCTTCTTTTCCGTCGTATTCCACCGGATCGGAAATTTTGTTCTCAAACAGCCCGTTCATGGCGTACTGTAAACTGGAAATCACTTCAATATCGGCATATTCCCATTGTCCCTCAATATACTTGCGTAAAAAGGCATCCCTGGTTAAAACACGTATGTTTTTCTGCGCCGCTCCGGAGGATTTAAGGACCACCTCCAGCAGCTTTTCAATATTCGGCGCATCGGCAAAACCCAGGGTGATGTCGCTGAGCATCACAATGATCTTGGGCAGACGGATCTCGTACAGGACGATAAGCTCCCGAATTTTAAAATAGAGGAGATCCAATTTGTCCCGGTTAAGCCCCTGGGCTATCTCCACAAAAATGATATCATCGTTTGCATGAACCTCCACTATCCCCGGGGTCTCATCAATATCAAAGGTAAGCCCCAGAATTTTTGTTATCGCGCCGCAAAGGGCGTCAATTTTGACCGGTTTGGTGAACACCTTTTTAACATCATAGGAAACCAGCTCAATAAGCCGGTTCTGCCCGATATACCGGGCCATGATAATGACCGGGGTATTTACCGTATTGGGGCTTTCTTTTTTTTGTTTAAGGACATCCAGGCAGCCGTTTTTTTTCAGGTGATAATCCATAATAATCAGATCCGGCATCTGGGTCCGGAGCTTTGAGATACCGTCCAGGGTATTAATGGCCACCGTCACTTCCACTTCCGGGTTATCCAGCTTCAACTTTAAGTATTCTCGAAGTAAGGATGATTCATCGATAACAAGGATTTGTTTCATTGTTTCCTCTAAAGTACCGCTAAAACGCTATTTCCCCGCCGCGGACCAGGGTTCGGTGGCGGCGAAATTGCAAGACCGGTTCGATAACCCGCCGGGTTGTCGAACAAGGCCATTCTACGGAAAAGTCTTGAAATCCCGGAGTAGTTTCCGGAAATTTTCTTCAGGTTATTGTAGGATAGAGGGGAGATTCTGACAAGTACGGAAAGGGAAGGTTCTTGACTTTCAGATAACGGTCCTCTAAAGTTGATACAGGGGTATACAAGATGATAAAAGATTCTCTGGCGAAAGCGTTAAACGATCAGTTCAATGCGGAATATTATTCCGCATACCTTTATCTTGCCATGTCGGCCTATGCCGATCGATTGGGGTATAAGGGTATAGCGAATTGGCTCGCGGTACAGGCCAAGGAAGAGATGGCCCATGGGACTCATATCTATCACTACCTGCTTGAACGGGGCGCCGCTCCTTCTTTTCAGGATGTCAAAGCGCCGCAGGCTTCATATGAAAGCCTCCAGGCGGTTTTTGAGAAAGTTCTTTCCCACGAACGGCATGTAACGGAGCTGATAAACCAGATAGCCTCCCTGGCCTTAAATGAAAAGGACCACGCCGCCTATAATTTTATCCAGTGGTATGTGGATGAGCAGGTTGAGGAAGAGGCGGATGCGGAAGATATGGCCGTAAAATTCAGCCGTATCGGCGATAATCCGGGGCTGCTCTACACGATCGATGCCCAGCTTGGCATGAGACAGTTTACCAATCCCTTTGCGAAGTCCTAGGGACCGTCCCAAAACCCGCGTGGGTTTTGGATTGATCCCTTGAGGTTTCCAAAGAACGCTATTGTTTATCCGGCCCTGCCGTGGTAAGGTTGGGCCATGGAAAAACCGCTCATCGGCGTAGTGCCCCTTTGGGACGAAAAAAAGGACAGCCTCTGGATGCTGCCCGGTTACATGGAGGGTATCCTTCAGGCCGGGGGATTGCCGCTTATGCTGCCCCTGACCGCCGGTAAGGAGGCGCTGAGACAGCTCGCCGGTTTATGCGCCGGATTTCTCTTTACCGGGGGGCATGACATTTTTCCCGGCCTCTACGGAGCTGAGGTTTTGCCCTGCTGCGGCCCGATCTGTGAGGAACGGGATGCCATGGAAAGGACCTTGTTTTCCGTCGCCGTATTGGAACAGGACAAAAGCGCCTTGGGTATTTGCCGGGGCATTCAGTTGTTTAACGTCCTTTTAGGGGGGACCCTGTATCAGGACCTCCCCGCCCAGCTTCCCGGAAGCGCCCTGTCCCACCAGCAGAAACCGCCCTATGACCGGCCGGTTCATCGGGTAAAGATAACTCAGGGGAGCCCCCTTCATGAATTATTGGGTCTTGATACCCTGGAAGTCAACAGCAGCCACCATCAGGGGATTGCGGATCTCGCGCCGGAGCTGGTCCCCATGGCCCGGGCAGAGGACGGCCTTATTGAGGCGGTTCGTATGAAGGACAAAACCTTTGTATGGGCGGTCCAATGGCACCCGGAATTTGCCCCGGCGGAAGAAAGCAGCCGGAAACTTTTCAGCGCCTTTGTGGAAACCTGCCGTAACGCCGGCCGGAGCGCATAAGAAACCGCCCTCTTCAGCAATTTTACCTTTACCTACGGATTACCACGGACCCCACGAACGGAATGAATGGAGGACGAACCACCAAGGACACGAAGGACACGAAGGACACGAAGGAAGGAATAACGCCTTGCTTCATATATCCTTTTCCCCCTTTGTGTTCCTTCGTGGGTTCACCCTCCTTCCGTTCGTGGGGTTCGTGGGGTTCACGTGGTTCGTGATAAGGGTAAAATTACTGGCCCGCTTGCGGGGGTGTTGATTTTTTTCTTATATTGCGGTATGGTAGCATTATAGTTAGTATAATCTAACTTAAATTACCCTATGGAGGCGTTACTATGTCCATGATTCAAAAAGAGGTGTGTGATTTTTCGCTGGAGGCCTTTCATAACAACGCGTTCAAAACCATAACCAAGGCCGATGTTCTTGGCAAGTGGATCATCTTTTTCTTCTATCCGGCGGACTTTACCTTTGTATGCCCCACCGAACTGGAGGATCTGGCAAATAAATACGATGATTTTAAAGCCGTGGGCTGCGAAATTTATTCGGTTTCCTGCGACACCCATTTTGTCCATAAAGCCTGGCATGATGTTTCCAAGACCATTCAGAAGATCCGCTTCCCCATGCTGGCGGACCCCACCGGCTCTCTGGCCCGGGACTTTGGGGTGTTGATTGAGGAAAAGGGTCTGGCCGAACGGGGGGACTTTATCATAAATCCCGAAGGTAAAATTGTGGCCTATGAGGTTGTCGCGGGTAATGTGGGGCGTAACGCCGATGAGCTCTTCCGCCGGGTGCAGGCGTCCCAGTTTGTGGCCGAACACGGCGACCAGGTCTGTCCCGCCAAATGGAAGCCTGGCGCCGAGACGCTGAAGCCCAGCCTTGACCTTGTGGGCCTCCTGTAAGGTCCCCAGCAGGGGCCGCGGATCATGGAACACCTCTACGATGTCATAGTGATAGGCGGCGGCCCCGCGGGGCTGACCGCCGCCCTGTATCTCGCCCGCGCCCGCTACCGGGTACTGGTGGTAGAAAAGGATCACTTTGGCGGACAGATCACCATCACCGCCGAAGTGGTTAATTATCCCGGGGTGGAACACACAAGCGGTACGGCCCTCACCGAATCTATGTGCCGGCAGGCCCAGAGTTTCGGCGCGGAATTTCTTCTGGCCCAGGCGGAAAGCCTGGATTTTACGGGTGAAGTCAAAACCGTTAAAACATCCCGGGGCGTCTTTCGGGCCTTCGGCATCCTCCTTGCCTCAGGCGCCCATCCCCGGATGATAGGCTTCCGGGGGGAGGAAGCTTTTAAGGGCCGGGGCGTTGCCTACTGCGCTACCTGTGACGGCGAGTTTTTTACCGGCCGTGATATTATTGTGGCGGGCGGCGGCTTTGCCGCGGCGGAAGAAAGCGTTTTTTTAACCCGTTACGCCCGCCGGGTTACCATCCTTATCCGGGGGGCGGATTTTTCCTGCGCCAAATCCGTGGCGGACGCGGCCCGTTCCCATGAAAAGATCACCGTCCTTACCAACACGGAACTGGAAGAAGCGGGGGGTGATACGGCCCTGCGTTACGCCCGCTGGCGTAATACCCAAACCGGGGAAATCACCGAGTACCGCCCGCCCGAAGGGGAATCCTTTGGGATCTTTGTTTTTGCGGGATACGAACCCGCGGTCGATCTGGTCCGGGACCTGAATATTCTGGATGAGCGGAGTTACGTCATTACCGGCGGGGATCAAAAAACCGGTGTGGAGGGCCTTTATGCCGCCGGGGATGTGTGCGTCAAAAACCTGCGCCAGGTGGTTACCGCCGTGGGGGACGGGGCCAAAGCCGCCGCGGCCCTGGAAAAATACGCCCAGGCTCTGCGGGAAGCCACCGGCCTGCGGCCGATCCCGCCGGTAACCCGGCTCCCCCCCCGGGAAACCGGGCCGGGGAAAAAGCCTGAGGCCCCCCCAGAGAGCGACAACTTCTTTACGCCGGAGATCAAAGCCCGGCTTGCGGAGGTGTTTGAAAAAATGGCCCGGCCCCTGGTTTTACACCTGGCCCTGGACGAGCGCCCTGTTTCGGAAGAACTGCGGCGTTTTATGGAGGAACTGTCCGCCATGACGGATAAAATCAGCCTGCACATCCTTCCCCCTGAATCACCCGGCGGGGATACCCCCTGGGTGGGGCTCTACCTGGAGGACGGAACCAGCCGGGGTATCGCTTTCCACGGCGTACCCGGGGGACATGAGTTTAATTCTTTTGTTATCGGCTTGTACAACGCCGCGGGTCCCGGACAGTCCCTGGAAGCGGAATTGGAACAGGCGATCCAGGCCATTGAAACACCGATTTCCATGAAGATCTTAGTTTCCCTTTCCTGTACCATGTGTCCGGAACTGGTGATGGCGGCCCAGCGTATGGCAACGGAAAATCCCCGGATCATTGCTGAAGCCTATGACCTTAACCATTTTCCCGATCTCCGGGAGCAGTACCGGGTTATGAGCGTGCCCTGTCTGGTTATCAATGACAACATCGTCAGTTTTGGGAAAAAGAATATCCGGGAATTACTCGGTTTGCTTGAATAGCCCCCGGGCTGTCCGAAGGGTGAAAAATTTGCTCCGCGCGGGTTCGGTAACCCCGTCCGGCGGGCCGGCAGCGCCCGGCCGTTCTTCAGTTCATAATCCGGAGGACCGAATTTTGTCCCTGCCGGGAGACGGCCCAGTTCCGCCCGGTGAGCCGGGACAGAAACAGCCCGTCATGGCTTACGAGGAGCAGAGCGCCTGAATAACCGGTCAAAGCCGCCTCCAAAAGGCCGATGGAAACCAGGTCCAGGTGATTGGTAGGTTCATCCATGACGACAAGGGAGGGTTCGTAAAAGATCCCCCGGGCAATCATGAGCTTCCGTATCTCTCCGGGACTTGGCAGAGCCGAGCGAAAAAGAACCTGGGGATCGGAACCGAGCCGGGAGAACCGGGACAATATCTCCCCCCGGAACTTTTCCTCCTCCTGTAACACCGCCTCCAGAATATTCCGGCTTTCATCGGGCCCGATTTCCTGGGGCACATAAAATACGGACGTGGAAATACGGGGAAGTATATGCCGGAGCAGGGTTGTTTTTCCCGAACCGTTCGGCCCGGTCAGGGCAATCCGGTCTTCCGGCGTGATAACCAGTTCCGGAAAGGAGAGGCTTCGGCCTTCCCCCAGGGGGATGCTCCCCGGCCCCAAGAAAAAGAGACGATCCGCCCCCGCCGGCTGCCCCTGCAGGGTAATACCCTGTTTCCGTTCCCTGGGAGTATCCCCTTGAGGGAAGGCCCCTTCCAGGGCTTCCCCCGCCTTCTTCGCCCGGTTTTTCATCCGCTTATACAGATTGGCCCCCGCCGCGTCTTTACCGGAAAGCCGGGCCAGGTTGATCTTTCCCCGGCCGTCCCTGTCCTTGGGGTCCAGTCTCTGTTTTGAAAGCCGGTTCCGGGAACCTTCCACCATACGCCGCCGCCGGAGGGCCTCCTCCCTAAGCCGGTCCTCTTCACCGGAGAGTTTTTTCCGCAGGCCCCGCTGTTCCGTCCGTTCCCGTTCCTCCTCCGCAAGTCCCCGGGACACCCCGCCGGGACGGAGGGTTACGGCCCCTTCCCGGAGGAAAAGGCAGTTCCCGCAGAGACTGTCCAGCAGGGTCCGGTCATGGCTCACCAAAAGGCCGATCCCCCGGTATGCCGCCAGGGCTTCCCGTACCAGGGCGGCGGCTTCCGCGTCCAGGTGATTGGTGGGCTCATCCACCGCCAGCAGGGCGGGATTCCGCCAAAGGGCCGCGGCCAACTGGAACCGTTTTCGTTCCCCGTGGCTCAGGGTCTCCCAGCGGTAAGGCCAATCGGCCCCGATTCCAAGACGGTCCAAAAGGCGGCCCGCGGCGTTATCGGCGGCAAAGAAGAGTTCCTCCCAGGATTCGGGGATATCATCGGTACGCTGGGGACAATAGAAGACATCCCCGGGACTCCTGATGTTTCCCGCGCCGGGACGCAGCAGCCCCGCGGCCAGGAGGAGCAGGGTGGTTTTGCCCGCGCCGTTTTCTCCGGTAATGCCGGCCCAGCCCGGGACAAGCTCAAAATTGATGTTCTTCAACACCGGATATATTGAGGAAGGGTAGGAAAATTCAACAGAATTAAAGGATAAAAAAAGACGAGCCATGAAACCTCCGCAGCAGGACCCGGCGGGTCCTGAGAACCCGCCGGTTCTAACGCGGCTTCCCGGCCAAGGACAATTTTGACCGGAAACAACGAAGCTCCACAGGGCGCTCCCCGGGATGCTTCTTAACAAAGGGAGCGCCGCGGAAATCCGTCCCTTCTGCTTTACAGGTTTTTCATTTCGTCTTTATCCTTAAGGCTTTTTCAAAATGTCCGATTCTGAAAAGGCTTTCTTATTTTATCCTGTCACTTTTCGGAAAATAGGTCAACCAGGACGGATCAGGGAATTTTAAGGGACCCGGCGGCCCCGGATAAATTTTTATTTTAGCGGAGAGCGATACTTTTCAGAACCGGAAAATTCCCCTGAACCACATGCAGGTTAAATCCTTATAGGCCGCGTAAGTCCCCCGGTTATCAATGCCCCCGGTAAAAAAATCGGTCCCCAGAGAGAGGCTCAAGGCGTCGGTCAGGGCGTAATCGGCGGACACGCTGCCTGAGGTATCGAAGTCCGCCAGGTCCAGATAACACCAGGCCGAAAGATTCAAGGTCTCCCGAAAAAGCCCCTTGGCGATCCGCAGGCTGATCCCGTTTTTCCGCCAGGGCCGCTCTGTTCCGCGGGCGCCCGGGAGGAGATCCTCATAATACTGGGCGGAAAGGGTCCAGCCCGAAGGGTTCCAGTCGATACCCGCCAGGGCTTTGAGGTTATGTCTGACCACCGGGGCGTCGGTTCCTCCCCCAAGCAGCGCCGCCGCGGTTTCCTCAAGGGGGCGGTCATAGCGGCCGCCCCCGGTCCAGGCCGCTTCCAACCGCAGCAGAACCTCCCCCAGGGGGATGCCGGCGTCCGCCCCCGTGGTGATGGTCCTCCCGTAACCTAAACTTGACCCATAACTTTCTCAAAATCATGATATAATACCGTGAAAGTCTTTTGCTCTGGAGGGGAAAATGACGGGAGGAGATACCTTTAACATGGCCGAAGAGTTTGCCGGTGT
>JAITBE010000106.1 GCA_031283755.1 Spirochaetaceae bacterium | reverse complement strand
TCAAGCGCTCCGTTCCGGTAACCAGTCGGAATTATCCGGCCCCTTGGGAAGCAGGTGCAGGACGTTCCCCCTGTCGCAGCACAGGTGATAATGAATCTTGATATGATCAAAATCCGTGTTTTCCCTAAAGGCCGGGATGCGGTAAAGGGAACGGGCATAAGCCCAGAGGGCCGGATAATCCCGTACCCGCCGTTTGTTCACCCTGAAACAGTTATAGTAGGCGGCATCAAAACGGGCCAGGGTAACATAAAGGCGGATGTCGGAATCGGTCAGCCGATCCCCAAAGAGGTAGCGGCTTTTGGCCAGTCGTTTTTCCAGTTCGTCAAGCCGGATAAACACTTTTTCGCAGGCATCGGCGTAGGCTTCCTGGGTTTCGGCAAACCCGGCTTTGTATACGCCGTTATTCACCTCGTAATAGATCACCTCATTAAGGGCGATAATCTCTTCCCTCAAATCTTGGGGAAATAAATCAGGAGCATCCTTGCGGTGAAAATCCTTCCATACCGTTTCCCAGTAGTAACTCATGTTGAAGTAATCCGTATTCACCACTTTTCGGACTTTTAGATCGATCACCGCGGGAACGGTAAAACGGCCTTCATATCCGCTGTCCGTAGCCAGATATATTTCACTTAAGGTTTTTATCTTCAATACCGGATCGACGCCGCCGGGATCCAGAGAAAAGGCCCAGTCGGTACGTTCCCCCCGCTCGTCCCGGTAAGGGGGAGGCCGCACCGGATCTACCGTACCCACGCTTATGGCGTCTTCAAGGCCCAGAAGGGAGCGGGCGATCATCTGTCTGGTTGCCCAGGGACATGCCTTGGACCAGATAAGCCGGTAGCGCCCTTTTTCCACCGGCAGTTCGCCGGGGGCAAAACCAAAGGGCGTGGTAAAGTAATTGGGTTTTCTCTTAAAGCTCCCGGGCAGCGGCGGTTCATCGGGAAACGATGTCTGATAGGCCATAACGAATTCTCCTTATGAAACCGCGGAGGCAAAACGGTCCCGGTCATGCTTTTCATTCCAGATCGAGGTATCCGGCCCCAGGGAAAGGATCCGGTAGGGATTATAGCCGTGGGAACCAAGGTGGTAACCCCGTTTAATAGCGTCAAAATCAGTGGTATCCCCAAAGGCGGGGATATGGTAGAGGTCCCTGGCGTAATTCCACAGATTGGGAAAGTCGATAAGCCGGCTGCGGTTACAGCGGAAGACCAGGTTATAGGCCGTATCAAAACGGGCCAGGGTAGCATACAGCCGTACATCCGAATCGGTTAGACGATCCCCAAAGAGGTAACGTCCTTTTCCAAGCCTTTGTTCCAGCGCGTCAAGGCGGTTAAAAAGAAGGTCGTAATTCTTTTCATACTCCTTTTGGCTTTCGGCAAAGCCGGCCTTGTACACCGCGTTATTCACCTCATGAAAGAGGAGTTCGTTTAGTACATCAATTTCCCGGCGCAGATCCTCCGGATAAAGATCCGGCGCCCCCGGTTTGTGATACGGCGCCCACACCGTCTCCCAGTAATTGCTGAGCCGGTGGTAATCATTGTTCACCACCTTTCCGCTATTGATATCCACCACCGCCGGTACTGTTGCCCTGCCGGTATAGGCGGGATCCGCCTTTTCATAGGCTTCGGGAAGGTACCGTATCCCCAGCACCGGATCAACACCCCCGGGATCAAGAGAAAATTCCCAGCCCTTAGGGGTACGTACCGGGCGTACCTTCCCTATACTGATAACCCCGGTTCCGGAAACAGGGTCCGCCAGCCCCAGTATTCCAAGGACGATAAGCTGGCGATGAGCCCAGGGACAGACCCCTGAAACAATAAGCCGGTACTTTCCGGCCTCCACGGGCAATTCATCCGGGCCTGATCCAAAGGGTGTTACAAACCTGTTGGCCTGCCGTACAAAGGCCCCTTCGGGGGTAATTTCACTAAACGATTCCGATGTGGCAACCATAATAGATCCTTACAAAAAAATGTGGGGCTGTTTCAAATTTTCCCCTCGCCGGTTTCAAAAAATCCGCATATTTAAATCAGTAGATATATTATAAATTATATCGAATTACTATGAAATGTCAAGGGTTTTACAAGAAAAAATAGAAGAAAAGAAAAAATTCTTCCCCCGGCGGTATCCGGTAAGGGCTAAAGTACCGGATAGGAATCGGACGATACTATAAAAAGCTATGATCAACCTAAAACGATTCTTCGCCCCCCTTTGGGGGCCGCTTTTAATGGGACTCTGCCTGTCCTGCGCCGCTAAGACCGCTTTAGTCGTACCCCGGCAGGTTGTTCCGGTTCCCGGCGTATTGATCCGGGAGCAGCCCGCGGCGGCGGCTTCCTTTGACCGTATGGAAGCCGGTGATATAAACCACGTTACCCTTCTTTTTCTGCTGGATGTACAAAATCCCCGATCTTCCGCGGCCGGCTTGGAGATACAGGACTGGAAGGCCGCGATCAATGGCTTAAATACCGGTGAAAGCGCCGCCCTCGGCATTGGGGGGAATATCGCCCGGGTGGACGCCGGGTCTTCCCTTCAAATTCCCCTGCGATTGACGGTGGACTTAAATAAACTGCCCCTGGAACAGGAAGATTTTGACGAATACCAGGCGGATCTGAATTTTAACCTGGAATTTACTTTTGATACCCGGGACACCGCCGAAATCGCGGTGGCCGCCAAAGCCGCTTTTCCCCGGATTCGGAAACCGGACTTTAATATTACCGCCATTGCTATTATGAAGGCGGAACTGATCAATACCCGTTTTAAGGTAAACCTCCGGGTGGATAATCCCAATTTTTTCCCGGTGGAACTTTCCTCTTTTTCCTATGAACTCTACGGGGCGGATCGTTTTTGGGCGGATGGGGAAAAAACGGATATACTCCTGATCCCCGCCCGGGGCTCCGCGGAAACGGAACTTTCTCTGGTGATGAATTTTATCAATATGCGGCGGGAACTTTTGGATCAAATCATCGCTATGAAGCAGGTCAATTACCGTCTGGCCGGCGAGGCGGAGGTAAGTACCAACATGGAGTTTCTCCCCCATTTTCTGGTGAATTTCGACCGTTCGGGGAATTCCGTCGTGATAGATTAACAAACATCCCGGCTCAGAGCCTTCCTGGGCAGCCCGGCGGGAGGGGCTACTCCATAGGAAAAGGTAATACCCCGTTTATGGTCGATTTCCCTGCCAGGGCCATGATGAGCCGATCCAATCCCATGGCCACCCCGGAACAAGGGGGAAAGGGCTTCCCGGTTTCTCCCCGGGGGAGAAAGGTCTTCCAATATTCCCCATCAACCTTATGGGGTATCAGGGCATTCCGGTCTTTCAGCTCCCGTTCCCGTTCAAAATAACGGCGGACCTCTTCGCTTTCCCCTTCTTCGGAATAACAGTTGGCCAGCTCTATTCCCCGGACATAAAGCTCCCACCGCTCCACGGCTTTTCCGCCGGCTTTTTTCTTCGCCAAACAGGGAACAAAGGCGGGGTAATCCAAAAGGATCACCGGCCGGTCCCGGGGCAAAGCCGGTTCCAGCCGGTGTATAAAGATCAGATCATAAAGGGCCCCCTCCTCCAGGTCCGGGGGAGGGTCAAGGCCGAGTTTTCGGGCTTCCTTTTCCAGCGTACCCCGGCGGACCGCGTCATAGAGATCAAAGCCCGCCCAGCGGGAAAAAGCCTCCTCCACGGTGATCCGCGTAAAGGGAGGGCGAAGCTCCCGGAAAGGATCCGCTTCCGGCAATTTTCCGGGGAAAAGCTCCGAATCCCCCAGGAGCGCCTCAAAAAGCGCCTCGGTTATCTCCAGGGAATCTTCATAATCCGCGTCCATGGTATAATATTCCAGCATGGTGAATTCCGGACTATGGAACCGGCCCAGGGATTCCCCGTTACGGAAACATTTACATATCTGGTAGAGACTTACCCGGTGGTCCGCGATAAGCTTTTTCATCCATATTTCCGGAGAGGGGATAAGCCAATAGGGCTGATTCTTCCGGCTTTTGCTCCCCCGGGGGGCAAGGTAGGAGGTTTCAAAAACTTCAAGACAAGTCTCGGGGATAAGGTCCGGAGCCAGGAGGGGGGTATCCACCTCAAGATAGCGCCGCTTATCAAAAAAAGCCCGGATCTGACGAAAAATCCGGGCCCGGTCCCAAAGTAATTCAAGATCCATGGTAACATTCCTTTTCCAAAGCCTTTTCAAATGAAGCAACAGCCGAACCCCGGCCGTTTACGCCAAGCGGCGGACCGCCTCTTTCCACTGCTGTCCCCGGTCAAATTCGTTTTTAAACATCCCAAAGGAGGCGCACCCCGGGGAAAGGACCACCGTGTCCCCGGCGGAAGCGGCTTCCAGGGCGGCCTTAACCGCGGCATCCACCGAATCAAAGGGGCCCCGGTAAGGGATACCCGCCTGGTTGAGGAGCGGGCAGAGTTTATCGCTGCCGTTTCCCGCCAAAAGTACCAGGGCTTTGGCCCGGGCCGCCGCCCGGACCAGGGGGGTAAAGTCCAGATTTTTGTCCGTGCCCCCGGTTACCAGCACCGGCCCCGGTTCAAAGGCCGCTACCGCGGCGGCGGCGGCTTCGGGGATGGTCGCGGCGGTATCATTATAAAACCGGATCCCCTCCCCTTCGTAGAAGAATTCCAGCCGGTGTTCAATCCCCGGAAAAGTTCCCAGGGCATCCCGGATAAGTTCCGGGGGAAGCCCCAGGTCCAGGAGGGCCAATGCCGCGGCCAGAAGGTTCTTTTTCTGGTGGCGCCCCGGCAGGAGGATCCGGGGGGGAACCACCTCGACCCGGTCCCCGGAGGAAAGCAGGGCATAGCCGGAACCCTCCGGCCCGGAGATCCAGCCCCCGGCCAAGCCGGCAGGGAGGGGGTTTTCCCCATACACCAGGGGCCGGCCCGGGGTTTCCCCCAGAAAACTCCGTCCCCAGACATCACCGGCGGCAATGGTGGCGTCATGACGGTCCTGGCCCCGGTATATGATCCGTTTATCCGCCACATAGCTTTCCATAGACCCGTAACGGTTCAAATGATCCGCCATGATGGCGGTGATCACCGCGCACCGGGGCTTCAGGAGAGCCCGGGAATGTCCATGGGTCCTGCCCTTGAGGTCCCCAAGCTGCCAGCTTGAAAGCTCCAGGACCACGTCATCCTCCCCGCCCGGGGATTCCGTAAAGGCCAGGGGCGAACGGGTAATATTGCCCCCCAGAAAGGACTTTCCCGGAAGCAGGCCCCGGTTCCGGCCTTCCTGCAATACCCACTGGATGGCGGAGGCGGTGCTGGATTTACCCTTGGAACCGGTTACCGCCGTAAGCCGGGCGGGAGAAGCGGTTAAAAAAAGGGAAATATCCGTTTCCACCCGCCGGGCGGCCCGCAAAAAGGGGGAATCCGGGGGCACCCCGGGGTTTTTTATCACCATATCCGCCTGTTCAAAATCCTCTATCCGGTGGCGCCCCAAAACATACCGGACGGATCCGGCATTGCCCAGTTTTTCTATGGAAGGGGCCAGGACCTTTTCGTCCCGAAGATCCGTAACCGTCACCTCCGCGCCCCGGTTCATGAGGTAACGGGCGGATTCCATCCCCCCGCCATGGAGGCCAAGGCCCATCACCAGGACGCGCATTCCCCGATAAGGGCTCTCTTCCCGGGACAAGGTATACTCCACAAAAAACTCCTTTCCATCATGACCATTGCCCGGCAGGGGCTTCTATAGTATAGTACGTTTATGAGAAAATGTCATACGCAAATGAGGCCGTATACCTGGAGCTTTTTTCAAGATCGTGGTCTTGCCGGACCGCCGGATGTTGAAATTATCTCTAATATAAGGAAAAAGCCCCATGGCGCAGCATGAATTAGATAGTCTTCTGCCCGCGGTGGATGAAAACCGGCGGCCCGTTCATTTCGGCTGGGCCCGCGCTCCCCTCTTGAGTTATGACCCGCTTTTATGCGGCGGCCCCCGCTACCGGATTACCGAGTCCGACCGGTACATCATTTTTTCTCCCACCCATTTAATGATCCTGGAGATCCTTGACGGTGGAATTTTAGGGTACATCGGCATCTCCGTGGTGTTTCTTAAAGACAAGCGGCGATCCACCCAATCCTATGTTATTCCCTTTTCGCTGGGGTCTCTTGAACTTCCCCCAAACAGCGAAAAAGGTTCGATTCGGATACAACAAAAAAAGGGGGAGATCAATTTTGCGGTTATGGAGGGGGGAGCCCGGATTATCAAACTGGATATTCCGAAGTTTGGCCACCACCGCCACCTTTGGGGGGTAGTGGTATTATCCTCGGAGCCGTCATACCAATCCATTGTTACCCACATGCCCTGGAGGAGGGAGAAAAAGGCCTTCCGGTATTCCCGGCGTTCCCCCTGGTATACCGCCGAAGGGGTCATGCAGTTAAGCGGGACGGAAATAATTTTTTCCCGGGGCAGCGCCTGGGGTATTTTCGACTGGAACCGGGGAGTGCGCCCCCGTTCCGATATACGGTTCTGGGCGGCAGCCTGCGGTTTAAGCGGGGAAAGGCAAATCGGTTTTAATGTGGGCTACGGTTCCGCCGATTCGGGATTTGGTACGGAAAACGCCTTTTTTGTGGACGGAAAGCTGCATAAACTCGATCAGGTAACCTTTCATATTTCCCCCCATAACTGGCTTGAACCCTGGCGCTTTACCAGTAATGATAACCGGCTGGAGATGACCTTTATTCCCAATCAGGAACGGTTTGAGCATAACCGAATCCTGATCCATTCCCTCAGGCGGCGGCAGGTCTGCGGTTCTTTTTCGGGAAAAGTTGTTTTGGACAGCGGCGAGGAGCTGGAATTTCAGAATCTTACCGGCATAGCGGAACAGCGAAAAACCCGGTTTTAACGGTATAAGCAGCAGTTTTTTATAAATATTGGCATTATGTTTTCATAAAAGGGGTAGAAAATATTGATATCCGTCGGCCCCGATAATAGCATCAAAAGAGAGAACCAGTTTCAAAGCTTTCTCAACCGCTAAGGGTGGTTCAATTACCTCGAGGGGAGGTATGAGTATGAAACGACGGATGTGTTTTTCTTTTTTTGCGGCTTTAATATTTTTTATGGTATTAATACCGGTGGTCCTCATTTTAATAAGCCTGCCTGGAATGATAACCTGGATTTCCAAAAAGGCCGCTTTTTTTGGGGGAAATACCCTTTTACTGGTGGCGCTGATTCCGGTGTTATGCGGGATTTTTCTTTTTTTAGGGATGGTTATTATTACTAAAAAAGAAGAAAAGATCGTTTTGACGGACCATGAACTCCTGAAAAAAAATTCGCCCGAATTTTCGGAGGGAAAAGAACTCCGGGATATATCTGCCCTGATAGACGCTATTAATCGATCCCTGGAGCGAATCCAAAATTCCACCAAAGATATCTGCGCCCTGTCAAAAAAAATCACCCTTATAAACCAGCAGTTCAGCCATAGGGGGCCGGAATATGTATCCCGTATAGGGGATCAAAATTCGGCCGTAAAAAAACTACCTCTACCGCCGGTTCCCCCGGTATGCACGGATATGGAAATGCCCACAACTACCGAATCCCTTAAAATAGCGGTAGAAAAGATCCATCAAACCGTGGAGTATAAGATTTTCAAAACCCCTGTACCGGAAAAAAAGACGTTATACATGCTCTTTGAGCAGTTAAAAATGGAATACAAAATCGGCTTTTAAAGCCCTGTCTTGCCTATCCGGGGCCGCCCGGTTAGAATTAATTTATGCCGCGTCGTTTGTCGGAATTTTTTACTCCCCCGGTCGCCCAAAAAATTGGGTATGTCCGGGGAATTCACCAGGAGCTCGATCCCCTGATCACGGGGATGGAGTATGATTCCCGGCGGATCAAACCGGGAAACTTCTACTTTGCCCTTCCGGGGCTTCACGCCGACGGTCATTCCTTTATACCCGGGGCCATACAACAGGGGGCCGCGGTCATTATCCATCAGGATGAACCTGGGGCCTACCGGGACGGGGTTGTGTATATTCGGGTGCGGGATTCCCGGCTTGCCATGGCCGCGGCGGCGGATGCCTTTTACGGCTTTCCTTCGGAACATTTGGTTGTAACCGGGGTAACCGGGACAGAGGGGAAAAGTACCACGGTTTACCTCATCTATCAACTCCTCCGGCTCGCGGGAAAGGCCGCGGGGTTTATTTCCACGGTTCAGTACGATATAGGAGCGGGGGAAGTCAAAAATCCCGAACACCAGACCACCCCGGAGGCCCCGGCGGTCCATCATTTTTTACGGGAAATGCTGGACCGGGGGGTGGAATACGCGGTTTTAGAGGCCAGTTCCCACGGCCTGTCCCCCAGGACCAACCGTTTAGGGGAGGTTGCTTTTGACGCGGGGGTTATGACCAATGTGACCCACGAACACCTGGAATTTCACGGTACCTGGGAACAATACCGGGAGGATAAGGCCAATTTATTCCGGGCCCTGGACCGGTTTGACCATGTAAAAGCCATAGGCCGGTCCGGGGAGGGGCCTCAAGAGGCGGTCCCCGCCTTTGGGGTGGTTAACGCCGATGATCCCAGCTGTACCTATTTTGCCGCCGCTACCCGGCGGCGGAGCTTTACCTTCAGTACCCGGGGCATCCGGGCGGATCTGGGCATCCTTTCCCTTAAAAGCGAAAGTTCGGGGAACTTTTACGAAGTCCTGGCGGCGGAAACCGGGGAACAGCTCCCCATCCGGGACCGGCTTCCCGGGGCGTTTAACGCGGGAAACGTCCTGGGGGCGCTGCTAACCGTATCAGGGCTCCTTACCATCCCGGTCCGGGACCTTATCCCCCTGGTTTCCCGGCTGAAGCCTGTCCGGGGACGGATGACTGCCGTGGACCGGGGTCAGCCCTTTGAGGTCCTGGTGGATTATGCCCATACTCCCGCATCCTTTGAAACCATCTTCCCCCCCCTTCGGGAACGGATGGACCGGTCCGGGGGGCGGATCATCAGCCTTTTCGGTTCCGCCGGGGAACGGGATACCCAAAAAAGACCCCTCCAGGGCCGTATCGCTTCCCAATGGTCGGATATTCTGATCCTTACCGACGAGGATCCCCGGCAAGAAATCCCCATGGCTATCCTGGAAGAAATCGCCGCCGGCTGTTCCGGGCGGCGGGGGGAGGATCTTTTTCTTATCCCTGACCGGCCTGAGGCCGTCAGAAAGGCCATGTCCCTGGCCCGGCCGGGGGACCTCCTGCTGCTTCTGGGGAAAGGCCACGAAAATTCCATCATCTACGCGGATATTGCCATGGCTTACGATGAAATAGGGGAAGCTGAAAAAGCCCTGGCCGAAATGGGATATGGATGACGCGTCCCGCCGTGTTTTCCGCGGTCCCGCTTTCGGGTGCGGTTGTCAGCCGGGCGGCCCCTATAAGCCGGTGAGCGGGGGAAAACACACCTTTCCGGCCTCCGGGCGCACGGGGCGGCAGTGATAATTGACGCCGATGTTCCAACGCAGTATGCTGAACCCATGTTTTCTGTCCGGGTGGAAACCGATTTCGCGGCGGCCCATTTTCTAAGCCACTATCACGGCAAATGTGAAAACCTCCACGGTCATAACTACCGGGTTCGGGTCTGGGTCCGGGGCGCGGAATTGGATGAAGGGGGGATGCTGGTCGATTTTGGGGTACTCAAACAAAAACTCCGGGAACTTATCGCCGGTTTGGATCACACAAACCTCAATGATAAGCCGGAATTTAAAAACGACCCCAGCGCCGAACGGATCGCCCGCTATATTTTCAAAAGTCTTGAGGAGCTTTTGCCGAAGGTTTCGGTGGATCCCCGCTTGCTTTGGGCGGTGGACGTTTACGAAACCCCCGCCAGTATGGCCCGGTATGAGCGGGATATGTAGCCTTTCGACAAGGCCGGGCCGGCGGGCTACTGGGCCGGTTCTTCCCCAAAGACCGCCGCGGTAAAAGTATAGAGTTGGGCCCCCGGCGCATCGTAGGAATGGGGCGGAAGCCCGGCCTTAACGCAGATATAGTCCAGGTATTTGTCCAAGTCCCAGCCCTGTTCCACCGGCACCTGGGGGAGCAATACCCCGGACTGGCCCCGGTGGACCAGGTAGAGGCCGTGGAGGCCCACCCGGACCGAAGCGGGATCGGAACAGGGCTCCATGGGAGAGAGGGCGGATATCTCAATGGTACAAGCCGGCCATTCGGTACGGCTGAGGGGAGAAAACCGGGGATCCCCAAAGGCGGCTTCGCCGGCCATGATTCGGACCGTTTTTTCCAGGGAATCGGAGGCGATCAGCCTGCCGATACAGCCCCGCAGATCCTTACCCTTGTGGATCGTAACAAAGGCGCCGCAGGGTTTTGTCAGGGCGGAATTCCCCTCCCGGACGGCTTTTTCCAGGGCCGGTCCCCGTTGATATTCCGGCGGCCGCCGCTCCAAAGCGGCGCTTATGGTTTCCCGGACATCGGCCAAAAGCGCTTCCCGTTCTTCCGGAGTTATGGTTAAATTCATCCTTTACCCCCTTATTTTTGAACGGAGCAACAACCCGGCTGGTTGTCTCTCCGGTCTTGCAATTCCGCGGCCGGCCCTGTCATAAAGCAGGCTTTCCGCCAAATAGACAGGAAGCGCAAGAACCTTAAAGGAAGCATACTATACGGGGCCGGGCGCCCGCAAGGACTCGCCATGGCCGCGGCAGGGCAAAAGCATTTACTTTTTGATCGTTAAAATTTCCTTGAATTCACCGGAATTTCCAAGAAAAACTAACCACGAAGGACACAAAGGACACAAAGGATGCATGAAGCAACACGTTAT
>JAITBE010000019.1 GCA_031283755.1 Spirochaetaceae bacterium | reverse complement strand
CCACTCTTTAGGAGGTATCTATGTCTGGTTTTGGTCTTATTGTTGTTTTTATTATCACCATTGTTATAATGATCCTCGCCATTTCAAAATTCAAGATCCATCCCTTTCTGTCGATTATGGCGGTATCGCTCCTTTTCGGCTTGGTTGCCGGTATCCCCCTGGTAAACGTACAGGACGCAAACGGAAATACGATTCAGGGTATCGCAAACGTTATCGGGGCGGGTTTCTCCGGGACTTTTACCAGTATCGGTATTGTCATCATCCTGGGCGCCCTGATCGGTACGATCCTGGAAGCAACCGGAGCGGCCTTTAAGCTGGCGGATCTGGTGATCAAGTTGGTTGGGTCAAAACGTCCGGTTCTAGCCGTACAACTCATGGGTTGGGTGGTTTCTATCCCGGTATTCTGTGATTCCGGTTTTGTCATCCTCGATCCAATCCGCAAGGCATTGGTAAAACGGACCAAAGTAAGCAGTGTCGCCATGACGGTGGCCCTGTCCACCGGCCTCTACGCATCCCATGTGTTTATTCCCCCGACGCCGGGACCGATAGCCGCCGCCAATACCCTGGGAGCGGGGAATAATTTGCTCCTCGTCATGGGCCTGGGCGCTTTGGTCTCCATTCCCGCCTTGATTGGCGCTATTTTATATGCCCGGTACATCGGCGGAAAGGTAAAATCGTCGGAGGATATCGACATCGACGGAGCCACCAAATCCTATGAGGAATTAGTCGCCGCTTACGGTAAGCTCCCCAATGGTTGTATCTCCCTGGCGCCTATCATTGTCCCCATCCTCCTTATGGCATTAGGTTCTATCGCCTCTATGGCAAAATGGACCGGGTTCTTGTTCCAAATCTGTAGTTTCTTGGGAACACCGATCATCGCTCTGGCGGCGGGAGTCCTCTTTGCGATCTGGCAGCTTGGCACAGCCAAAAAACTTGACCGTTTCTATGAGATAACCAATGAAACGTTGAAAGTCGTCGGACCGATCCTCTTCATTACCGCCGCGGGCGGTGTTCTGGGCCGGGTTATCGCTTCCACCAGTATCGTGAGGTTTATCACCGAAAATTCCCAGACCCTGGCAGTGGTGGGGATTTTCTTCCCCTTCATCCTTTCGGCGATTCTAAAAACCGCCCAGGGTTCTTCGACGGTGGCCCTTACCACGACCGCCGGTATCGTAGCGCCCTTGCTGGGGGTGCTGGGACTTGATTCTCCGGCGCGGACAGCCTTGACGGTAATGGCTATCGGTGCAGGGGCTATGACCGTATCCCATGCCAATGACTCATATTTTTGGGTAGTTACCAACTTTGGCGGCATGACCCCTGAGCAGGGTTACAAGACCCAGACCACCGCAACCCTGATTGAAGGTATCTGCGGTATGGTGGGGGTCTTTATCCTTTCCCTTATTTTGCGTTAGGGGTATTGAAAGAGGCAGGTTCTTCCATGAAGAAGATCATATTAATCCCCGATTCTTTTAAGGGGACCATGAGTTCCCAGGAGATTTGTTCGATCATGGAAGAACAGATCCGTAAGTATTACCCCGGAGCAGAAGTGCTCTCTATCCCCGTGGCCGATGGCGGAGAGGGGAGCGTCGATTCCTTTCTGGCGGCCGTAGGGGGTGAAAAAATCACCATCCCGGCTAAGGGCCCTTATCTGGAAGACATCCAGGGATTTTACGGTCTCGTCAATGGGGGTAACACCGCGGTGATTGAAATGGCCGCCTGCGCCGGGCTGCCCCTGGCGGGGGAGCGGCTCCAGCCGGATAAAACCACCACCTACGGGGTGGGACAATTGATCCTGGACGCGGCTAAGAGGGGCTGTAAAAAGATAGTGGTCGGTCTTGGGGGGAGCGCTACCAATGATTTTGGCGCCGGAGCCGCCGCGGCCGCGGGGGTCCGTTTTTTTGACCGGGACGGTAAGGAGTTTATTCCCCTGGGGGGAACCCTCTCCCGGATTGCGAAGATCGATCGATCCGGGATGCCGCCGGAACTGTTATCCGCGGAGATCATCTCCATGTGCGATATTGACAACCCCCTCTACGGCCCCAGCGGCGCGGCCTTTGTCTTTGCCCCCCAGAAGGGCGCCGACGCCGCCATGGTGGAATTTCTGGACCGGGAACTCCGCGCCGTATCAGAGGCCGTGATTCAGCAGTTGGGGATCGATGTTTCCGCCGTGCCCGGCGCGGGGGCCGCCGGAGGAATGGGAGGCGGCATGGTCGTCTTTTTTGGCTCCCGGCTGCAGATGGGTATTGAGACCGTGCTGGATACGGTGAATTTTGACCGTCTGCTGCCGGGAACCGACCTGGTCCTTACCGGCGAAGGGAAGATCGATTCCCAGAGCCTGCGGGGCAAGGTGGTAATCGGCGTGGCCCGGCGGGCGAAAAAGCAGGGGATCCCGGTAATCGCCGTTGTGGGGGATATCGGAGATTCCGTTGAAGGGGCCTATGACGAGGGGGTCCGGGCGATTTTTAGTATCAACCGCCGGGCCATCCCCTTTCAGGAAGCCCGAACCCGCTGCCGAAGCGACCTGAGCCTCACCATGGATAACCTCCTGCGGTTCTTAACAAGCTTCCGGCAAGGACATTCCGGACCATCGAATGCTATTTTGCCCCGAACTCCGCCTGAGGGAGTAAAAAGGGTATGATTAAACTTGATCAAAAAATTGATTGGTAGTATCTCTTGCTTATAATATAAGCGGCTCTTTCAAACCAACACACATTTTTGGCTCTTCACAATTCGGTATGGATATCCTTTCTGTATTAATGAAGATACAAATACATTTGTATCAATTATAATATTGCATTGTTTCTCACTGCCTTAACTTCATTGGTAATTTCCTCCATTGACATTGATGAAAGTCCGTATTTGTCTGCAAGTTCAATACATTCATTTAAGTTTCGACGTAATAATTCTTTGCTTACTATATCAAGAAAATCAGAAAAAGCAATTTTTTCACTTTTTAGGCCAAATTTATCATATTCGATGTCCGAAATTGCAACATTGAGCATTTTCATATTATAATACCCCCATAAT
>JAITBE010000280.1 GCA_031283755.1 Spirochaetaceae bacterium | reverse complement strand
CGGTTAGCTTCCAGAATGGGCAGGGCTTCCCCGGAGGGGAAATAAAAGGGGCGGCATCGGTTGTTCTCTTTGGCGCTAAGCCGCCGCAGCTTCCGGGGGTTCGATTGGGTATAAAAAATAATGTAGAGGATTCCCCCAAAAAGGGGAAACATAAGGATAATAAAAATCCAGGTTAATTTATAGGCGGGCTTTTCTTTTTTACCGGTTATATAAAGACAGACCATGATACTCAGGATCTTTAACGCCCAATCCACATATTGAGAGATCCGGCTGGTGCCGGCAATGAGGTAAACCCAGAAAAAAATTTGTACCAGCAGGATTGATATAACAAAAACCCGCCGCCTAAATACGACCCGTACCCATTTTTTCCGCACGAAAACTCCTCACTATGAAGCTTTAGGGAATTATTCAAGCAGGCCAAGACAGTTCCAATACCAAAACAGGCGATTTTAGAACCAGCTCCGCGGTCAGATCAAAAAATCACCCAAAACAGGCTGTTATACCGGCCACGGACCGGCTCCCTGCCGGAGAAGGCGTACCTCGTCTCCGGTCATATCCAGAATAGTGGAATAGATTCGGGGCCGCTCATCGCCGGTATCCAAAACAAGGTCTAAGCCGTCTATATCCTCCAGTTCCCATCCCCCCTCAAAAAGCTCCTCCTCGGGAATAGGGGGAAGTTCCGTTTCTTCCTCATAGCCGGAAGGGCTTGTTTCCCCGTTCGAGGCGGACGCCATACTCCGTTTTGCGGTTATTGAATAGAGGGGAACCGTTAAGGCCCGGATAAGGGCCAGGGGAACGCTGTGATCGGGGAGCCTGACCCCTACTTCCTTACGACGGAGGCCCAGGGTTTTTTCGGTTCCCAGAAGCGTATTGAGGATAAACACATAGGGGCCCGGGGAAAGGCGTTTGATCAGGCGGAACCGGGTATTGTCCATGCCGCATAATTCCCCAAATTGAGAAATATCCGAACATAACAAGGTGAAGTGCCGTTCGTCCCGTTCCCCGGAAAGGCGGCGCAGCTTTTTTATCCCCTCTTTGGACACCAGGGAACATATCACGCTCCAGCTTGTATCGGAGGGCACCCCCAGTAAGCCCCCCCCTTGCAGCGCCGCGACTCCCCGGGACAGAATCCGGTCATCGATGTTACCGGGAACCACATATTCAATCATAGGTTACGGCACCCATATCAGATTATCCGGGGCGGATTCGTTCATATAGATCCGCTGATACCGCCCCGAGTGGCAAACGCCGGGGTTTTCGGGGAAATAGGTTTTTCGGAAAAACCAAACCACATCTTCCATGACGGCTACGGAGTCGGTGGGGGAATAGCGGAACCAGATTTTCTCGTTTTCCAGGATTTGTATTACTTTGGGGTTGTGGTTCAGCTCCGCGTCCGTCAGGCGGCGGAGTTCGGAACGTAAGCCCCCGTAATGGGTATCGCCCACCATAAGCATTCGCAGGTGTTTGTGATCATCCATCCAGTAAATTTCATATATCCCCCCCACCGAAGGGACTTTGGCGTTAATCGTCCACCGATCCGCCTCGGTCAGGGGTGACCACCGGACAAAATAAAAGACATCTTTGCCTCGTTCTTGCGCGGTAATACCAAAGCTCATATATATACTATAAATATATCTATTGATATTTGCTACCTCATTTTACCCCATGCGGGAATTTAACATTACCGGCAGGTTGAAACCGGCTGGATTCGTATATTTTTCATATAGTAAATTAATAATTGAGTATAGAAAATCATACAAAACCGGGAGTTCCGGGAAAAATTCTTCATTTTTAATGAAGCTATTTCTTTATATTAAAAGGAATTACAAAAAAGTGCAAAATTTTCATGAACTTGGCACGGTTCTTGCTATAGTATTAGTGTCTAGAAATTAAGGAGGAAGAGGTGAATAAAAAAGACGATGCTTCATATAAAAACGATGAATTACAGACTTATTTCAAACAAATCCGGGCAATTCCATTGCTTGATTGTGAAGAAGAATTAGAATTATCCAAGCGAATGCAAAATGGAGATTCCCAAGCTCGTCAGAAATTAATAGAAGCCAATTTACGGTTAGTTGTCAAGATCGCCCGTTCGTATTGTACCTTTGATGTACCCATTATGGATATTGTCCAGGAAGGAAACCTGGGGCTTATACACGCGGTAGAAAAATATGATCACTTTAAAAACGTCCGGTTTTCAACCTATGCCACATGGTGGATTCGCCAATATATCGGCCGGTTTCTGGCAAATAAACGCCGGACCATCCGTCTTCCCCATCGGAAAGAAGAACTTTTCCACAAAATTCAAAAAACCTATCACACCCTCAGCCAGCTCTATATGCGCCAGCCCCGTACCGAGGAAATAGCCGCGGAAATAGGGCTTTCTGTTGAGGATGTTGAGCATATCCTCCGTATGACCAACGGCTTGTTGTCCCTGGAAATGGAAGCGGGGTGTGATGAAAGCACCGCGATGATGGACCTCCAGGAGGATTATACCTATAGCCCTGAACGGACGCTTTTTAAAAATTCTTCCCGGGATGCCGCCCGGCGTATTCTGGCCCGGCTTAAGGAGCGGGAACGGCGGATCCTCATCTACCGGTATCAGCTTGACGGAGGTGAACAGTACACCTTGAAGACCATAGGCGCCAAGATGGGTTTGTCCCCGGAAACGGTCCGCCAAATAGAGAAAAAAGCTATTAGTAAGATCCGCCGGGACAGCCGGGACGTATGGGCTTCCCTCTACGATGAGGCTATATAGGCGTTCCCAAGGGAAATTATCAATTGCTATGAGCCTTGTTCGGAAAGCCGGTTGGCTTTGAACAGGGCTCGTATAGTATCTGCGCGCCCTTTGTATGCCCTCTCCTAATTCTGCGAGGTCAGGTTGAGGTAGTTCCAGATGGCGGGGGTTTCCTGTCCAAGACACCAAAAACCAATGGCCGTTACCCCCATGGCACGGTACATTTCGATCCGGTAAGAAAGGGAATATTCGTCTTCGTAATAAGCCGTAACTTTAACGGGAATTTCGTAGGTAAAGGTGGGGATACTCTGTTCCCGGCGAATTTCGGCAACCTGATTTTCCCGTTTTATCCGCTCAATTCCCGAATGAAAAAACGCGCGGAAGGTACTTTCACTCCCCCAGGTGCGGCCGTAAAAGGGGATCCCCATGATGAGTTTTTCCGGTTTTATGGTTAAAAGGGAATAGGCGGCCACGGATCTGCACCACGCCATGGACGCAATCGGGCCGGGGGCGCTGGTAGACCAATGCTCGTCATAGGCCATTACCAAGATCCGGTCTACCAGGGGGGCGATAAGGCGGTAATCATACACGTCATTGGCCAGGGACCTGGTCCGGGCTCTGAGGGCAATGGTGAACATCTTGTGATCCTCAAGCCCCTCCTTGAGTTCGGCGAGAAAGGATCGGAAGGCCGCCCCGTCCCGGGCCGGGATATATTCAAAATCAATTTGCAGCCCGTCAAAGGGTTTAGCCGCTTCAAGTAAAGCGGCGATGAGTTTTTTCCGGGTGGCGCTTTCCGGTTCAAGGACAAAATGGGTCAGAGCGGTATTGTTACAGCATACCACCAGGTGCACCCGCCCGGAAAAACCGGAGATTTTTCTCCGGTCGGGCACCTTGACCAACTGGCCGTAAATGTCCACCTCCGCCCCAAAATAGCCGATGTCCGAGAGGGGATAACCGGGCTTGAGGGTCTGTTCCCGGTCACTGAGGAGGTAGGCCCAAATTTCACCGAAGGACGATACGGGCAGCTCCGCCGGATGGGTCAGGACTTCCGGGAAGAAATCTTCATATTCTTCCGCTTCCCGGATCTCCGCTTCTTCCTGGTATTCCGGGGTTGGCAGGTTTGCCGGCCTTGACTGGCAGGCGGTAAATATACAAAAAGCGCATCCCAAGAGGAACGGCAAATATATGCGGCGCATCACCGGTTCTCTATCCGGGGGCTTTTTCCGCAGCAGTGTTTGTACTTTTTCCCGCTGCCGCAGGGACAGGGGTCGTTCCGTCCGACCTTGGGGGCGGAACGGACCACGGTATGGGGAATGATGGTCCCATCCTCGTAAAGCCACACCCCATCCTGTTTCTTAAACCGGCCCCGCTCATGGTGGATTTCTTTAAGACCCTCCTGTTCGTACCGGGCCTCGAATTCTACGGAACCTTCGGTATCCTCCGGTTGGCCCTTGGTAACCGACAGGATCTTGAGCCCCAGCCAGGTGGATTTTTCGCTCCATGCCCGGGTCTGTTTTTCATCGATATCCCGTTCTCCTCCCCGGGTACAGGTGTTGAGGATATAATCCACCGCGTGTTCCACATAGGCGGAATAGCGGCTGCGCATCAGGGCTTCCGCGGTGGGGGGGGACTGCGCTCCGGTGATGTAGGGCGCACAACATTCGGCATAGGCAAGGCCGGAACCGCAGGGACAAGGTTTCATCGTCTTACTCCTTTACCCCGCCGCTCGCGGCGGGAAGGTTCATTCGGGAATCTGGTTTAATACTCCCCGGTATAAAAATACGGCCCCCGGGCTCTATGCAGCGCGGCCCGGCGCAATTTTCCCCGGGCCTTCAAAGCGCCTCGATCAGGGCGGAAATATCCGCGGGAATGGACCGGGCCTGGGGGACCCGATCCAGGACCTTACCGAGGGAAGCGGGCATCGGGATTGTACCGGTCAGGGGCTCCACGGTTTCCCCGAATTTTGCCGGGTGGGCGGTGGCCAATACTGCCAGGGGGCCGTCTTCCAGCAGTTTTTGCTCCCAAAGTTTGTCCGCCCCTTCCCAGCCCACCGCCCCGTGGGGGTCAAGAAAATACCCGAAGCTTTTGTGGACCGTACCAATGGCCCGGCGGGTCTCGTCGTCATGAACCGATACCCCCCGGATCATCTTTTGCATCTCCTCCAGGGACCAATGGGCGGCCATCCGTTCAAAGTTACTGGGGGCTCCCACATCCATGGCGTTGGAAATAGTCGCCCGGGAAGGGCGGGGTTCATAGCTGCCGCTGTGCAGATAGTCGGGGACGGTTTTGTTGATATTGGTGGCAGCGATAAAAAGCTTAATGGGGGCCCCCATTTTTTTGGCGTAAAGCCCCGCGGTGAGGTTGCCGAAATTTCCCGAAGGCACACAAAAGGTAATGGGCTGCCCCGGAACAACCCGGAAGTTTCCCCCTTTCCGGCCGGAAGCGGGGGGAACCTTTTCCGCGGTCCGGCTCCGGGGAGTGGCTTCCCCGTCCTCGTGGGTGCCGCCCGCAAAGGCCCTTCCCGCGGCGGCGGCGTAGTAGACCCCCTGGGGGATAAGCCGGGCTACGTTGATGGAATTCGCCGAGGAGAGGACCAGCCGTTTTTTGAGGCTTTCGTCCCCAAAGGCGGCTTTTACCAGGCGTTGACAGTCGTCAAAACTCCCCTCCACCGCCAGGGCGCTGATATTCCCCCCCAGGCCCGCGATCTGCCGTTCCTGCAGGGGAGAAACCCGGCCCTTGGGATAGAGGACCGTCACCGAGATTCCCGGTATGCCGTAGAAGCCGTCCGCCACCGCCCCCCCGGTATCCCCGGAGGTAGCCACCAGGATCCGCAGGGGTTTTTCCTCCCCCCGGCGGAGGTAGGAGAAGGCCCGGGCCATAAACCGGGCGCCAAAATCCTTGAAAGCCGCGGTGGGGCCGTGGAACAGTTCCAGCACCTGCCGGTCCCCCGCCTCCACCAGGGGGGCGGTAAAGGGATAGGCCGAGTGGATCAGATCCTCCAACACCGGATCGGGAATTTCGGGATGTACGAAGGGTTTTATCGTTTCAAAGGCAATATCACAAAAATTCATCGTTCCCAGGGAGGTTCCGACCGCCTCCCGGTACCGGGGAATTTCGGCGGGAATAAAAAGTCCTCCGTCCGGGGCAAGGCCGGTCAGAACAGCCCCGGCGAAACCCACCGCTTCACTGCGGTTTCGGGTACTATAGTAACGCATGGTTCATCGTAGCATATCCCGGCTCTGCCGCCAAGGAGTCATTTTGCGCCTTATCGGTGGATTTCCGCGGGGGAGCGGCGGAAATCCCTCCGTTCGCTAACCTGTAGAATTCGCTTACGGAGACCGAGGTCTCCTCCAGCGAAGAATTCCAGAGACGCTCACGGATGAATTTCCGCCGCTCCCCCGCGGCATTAACCGGGAAAGGGGCAAAATGGCACCCTGGCTTACGCGGGGGGAAGAGGCCGGGGGGCTACGGCGCTGCCCTGCGCGGGCCGGGGTCTAGGGCGTTGCGGGAGGGTTATCGAACCGGGGGGCAATTGCCCGGCCCCCACCGGAAGCCGCAAGTAGGGGGCAAAATGGCCCCTGGGCTTACGCGGGGGGGACGAGGCCGGGGGTCTACGGCGCTGCCCTGCGCGGGCCGGGGTCTAGGGCGTGCGGGAGGGTTATCGAACCGGGGGGCTAGACGATCGCGGCTTTTATCTATGCACGCTTTGGCTTCGGCCTTTTACCTTTATCGATCCGTGTTACCGCTCTTTGGCCTAAAGAACTCGCTTGCGCGAGGGAGGTGTTACCTTTTTGGGGAGACGCGCTCAACATTTCGCGCGCTGTCCTTTGGCGGGT
>JAITBE010000267.1 GCA_031283755.1 Spirochaetaceae bacterium | reverse complement strand
ATCTTTACGGATCCCAACGGTTATTTTTACCTTGCCCTGAAAAACAATATGTTCATTGTTCTCATGTCCGTATTCGGGCAGATCCCCCTGGGTTTTGCCCTGGCCTATATTTTGTCCCGCAAACTGGTGCGGGGCACGGATTTTTTTCAGACCATGATCTACCTGCCCAATGTTATTTCCCCGGTCATCATCGGTATTTTGTTTAAAAGCTTTTATCTGAATCAGGACAGCGTATACATGGAGATTGTTAAATTTTTCAATCCCGCTGCCCAGTTCGCCCTGAACGATCACCCCATGATCCCGGTCCTGGTGGTGATGCTTTGGATGTATACCGGAATGTATGTGATCATCTTCCTGGCCAATCTCCAGCGGATCGATGTTTCTATTATTGAGGCGGCCAAAATCGACGGCGCCACCGAAGCCCAGGCCCTCTGGCATATCATCCTCCCCGCCCTTTCGGGGGTTATTGTAACCAGCGCCATTCTGGCAATTTCCGGGTCCTTAAAGTCTTTCGATCTGCTGTTTGTTATGACCCAGGGAGGTCCGGCCAACCGGACCAGCGTCCTTTCCCTGTATATGTATATGATGGCCTTCCGGGGGGCCCCCAATTATCCCCTGGCAAACGCCATTTCAACGGTGATGGTGATTATCAGTTTTATTCTGATTGGAATTACCCGGAGCGTGGAAAACCGGTTCGGCGGAAAGGAGTAAGATATGGCGGATGTACAAAAAGGCCCGGCGGCCGCCAAAATAGCGATCTATTTGGTGATGTTTGTTTTTACGCTGCTGGCTATTTATCCCCTGGCCTGGCTGGTTATCCAGTCTTTTAAAACCACCCAGGAGTATCTTACCTCCAGTAAATTGGCCCTGCCCAAGTTGTGGTTTCCCGGCAACTATGCCTATGCCTGGCAGATAGGTAAATTCGGGACATTGCTTTTAAACAGCGTGTTTTATACCGCCGTAACGGTGATCACCGTGGTGGTCCTGGGTTTTATGGCGGGTTTTGCCTTCGCAAAAATTAAAAACAGGGCCACCCCCATACTCCACGGGATATTTATCATCGGTATCCTGCTGACCCTGCAATCCATCATGGTACCTCTGTTTCTCATGGTGAACGCCGTGGGGCTCTACAACACCCGGCTGGGGATCCTGATCCCCTACATCGGGATAGGGCTGCCCATGGGGGTGTATCTGGGGACCGAATTTATCCGAAGCATCCCCGAGGCCCTGATTGAGTCGGCCCGGATCGACGGCGCCAAGTATCTGCGGATCTTTGCCAGCATCATCTTCCCCATGTCCGCCCCGGTGGCCATGACCGTGGGGATCCTCACCTTTACCGGCACCTGGAACGAATTTATGCTGATCAATATCCTCACCTCCAGCGACGCCATTAAGTCCATTCCCGTGGGGATCAACCGTTTCTCCGGCGCCCTGGCATCGGATTACGGCAAGCAGTTTTCCGCCCTGGTTATCGGCATGATCCCCATGGTGACCTTCTATCTTATCTTCCGCAAGCAGATCACCAAAGGCGTTGCCGCAGGAGCGGTAAAAGGCTAACGCACCCAAACCAGGCGGTAACGCCACGCCGCCGCCGGAGCAAACCGGGGTATTAAACCAGACTCTCGAATAACGGTCAATGTTATTCCCGTACAGGCCCTTAAAACATACGGTCCACCTCGCCCAGGACCTCGTCGAGCTTCTGCAGTTCCTCTGCCAACTGTTCCCGGGTTATGATCAGCGGCGGGGCCACGAGGATCATGTTTTCGTGGGTATAGGTCATAAAGCCCTTGGCGGCCAGTTGGCCGTTGATCTTCTTCATCACCCCTTCGGGGTCCTTGCCGTAGGGCACCACCGGTTCCTTGGAGGCCTTATCCTTGACCAGCTCCACCGCCCCCATAAGGCCGATGCTGCGGACATCCCCCACGGTTTTATGTTTTTCCTTGAGGGTTTTAAAGATCTCCTTGAGTTCCACCCCCCGGGCGATTACGTTTTCAATGATCCGGTTTTCTTTATAAAAATTAACGCAGGCGATCCCCGCGGCGCAGGCCAGGGGGTGGCCGCTGTAGGTTAAGCCGCAGGAGAGGAGGTTGTCGTCAAAATAGGCGGCGATGGTTTTGGAGACCGCGACCCCGCCGAGTTGGACATACCCGCAGGTTGCCCCCTTGGCAAAGGTAACGATATCGGGCTTGATGCCGTAATGCTCAAAGGCGAACATTTTTCCGGTTCTGCCGAATCCCATCATCACCTCGTCGCAGATGAGGAGGATCCCGAATTCGTCGCATATCTTACGGACCCCCTGTAGATACCCCTCCGGGGGAATAATAACCCCATTGGAACCGGTAACGGTTTCCACAATCAGGGCCGCCACGCTGTCGGGTTTTTCATATATCACCTGTTCCCGCAGTTTATAAAGATAATAGTCTGAGGCTTCTTTTTCCGAGCCGAATTTAAGCGGCTCCCGGTAGATGTAGGGGTCGAAAAATTTAACAAAACCGGGGATCCCCGGTTCCAGGGGGTAACGCCGGGGCTCGCCGGTGAGGTTCCCCGCGCCGAAACTTGAACCGTGGTAGCTGCGGTACCGGGAAAAAACCTTATGCCGGCCGGTGAACATCTTCGCGATTTTTACGGCGTTTTCATTGGCATCCGCCCCGGCATTGGTAAAGAGGATCTTGCCCATATTGTCGGGTAAAAGCCCAATCAAAAGCTTTGCCAGTTCCCCCCGGGGTTCACTGCCATAGGAGGGGCTTATATAACAATACTGATCCGCCTGCTTTTTGATGGCCTCGATAATCGCCTTGTTCCCGTGACCCACGTTGAGGTTCACCAACTGGCTGCTCATATCGGTATACCGCTTCCCCGAGGGGTCCCACATATAGATCCCTTCGGCCTTTTCAATGACCACCGGATTAAGCCCCCGTTGTTTTGACCAGGACTGCAGATTGTACGTCGTATGATTCGATTTTATGGACGCTTCAGACATTATAACTCCTTTAAAAATTTAATTTT
>JAITBE010000259.1 GCA_031283755.1 Spirochaetaceae bacterium | reverse complement strand
CCAAAATAATATCCAATTCCGGCAGTGAATTCTCATTTAAAATATCATGATATTCAAACAACAATGAATCCTTGATCGCCTGGTTAAAACTATACCCATTCCGTCCCCGGACCATAAATCCCCGGCAATATTCGGGAACCTCATCCAAATCAAAAATCATATTCGGCGCCTGGGATATGGCCATGATATCATTATCATTGGCCCATATTTTTATCCTGCCGTCAGGATACCTTGACTTAAGTATACACGCAAATGAAAAAGTTTCATAGCCCTTACCGCAGCCCATGTTCCATACCTGGATATTATTCGAAGTGAGATCCGGCAGCACCCCCTTGACCGCGGCGGCATAATCATCATCCCAGAATGTTCCGGAACAGGGAGAATAGAAGGGAGCCAGGAAATCCGTTGCCTCGGCTTCGTTTTTGAACTGCACCTCCGATTCCGTCCGGGTAGCGGCCCAATCGCTGAAACGCCGGCTCAGCCATTCGTTGTTGAGGGGGCTCACGGCGAAATGTTTTAACGCCAAAAGGCTTTCCTTGATAAAGCCCAGGGCCGACTCGAAATCCGCCGACGAGGGCGCGGCCGCCTGGGCCGGCACAAGGTAGGCGTCCTGGGAAACATCCGACAGTACCGGAGCCCGGGGTTTCTGTTTTTCCTCGTCGGTTTGGGTAAAAATACGGATCACATCCAGAATAATGTAAAGATCCCCCTGCTTTTCCACTACCCCGCTGATAAATTTGATATTAATATCCCCAAAAATAGGGTGCGGCGGCTGAATGGTATCGGAATTGATCCCCACCACCTTATCGATTTTATCCACAATGGTCCCATAGACCCGGTCCTCTATACGGAGGATCAGCATATTTTCCTGGCCGTCGTCTTTTTTATCCATGGGGAGATGAAAAAAGGTTCTGAGGTCTATGATGGGGATAATGTCGCCCCGGAGATTATATACCCCCCGGACAAAGGAAGCGGCGTTGGGGACATAGGTGAATTTGTCCGCCTTGGCGATCTCCTTCACATTCATAATATCCACCCCATAATCCTTTCCCGCCAAAGAAAAAGTTACCATCTTAAAATCAACCGTGTCGGCCCGTTCTTTTTGTTCCTGCAGTTCGGCGTTAACCGTTGCTAAATCTTTTATCATCGCCATGGGGTTTCCTCGCTATCAAATCGACGCCTCGCGGACGCGGCGTTGTTCCATTTCCTTCCGGAGTCCTAGTTCCAAAAGCTGACTGACATCAATGATAAGGGAAACGGAACCGTCCCCCAAAATCGATGCCCCGGCTATACCTGGAGAATTGGTATATTGATCCCGCAGGGGTTTAATTACCACATCCTCCTCACCGATAAGGCTGTCCACCATAAAGCCCATTTTTTTCTCCGCGGTTCCCACAATAACCACAAAATTGTACTCCTGATGTTCCTCGGTTTTTATGCCGAAAAGGCGGTTCAGCCGGAGCAGGGAAAGTACATCGTTACGGATATTAAAGACCTCATAGTTATCGATCATCTTGATATCCTCCGGCTTCAGCCTGAGGCTTTCAATGACCGAGGTAATGGGAATGGAGTAGATCTCCGTCCCCACCCGGACCAGGAGTCCCTGGATAATCGCCAGGGTCAGGGGTAATTTGATGGTGAATTTGGTACCCTTTCCCCGTTCGGAATTCACGGTAACGGTGCCGTTGAGTTTTTCTATTTGCCGGCGGACCACATCAAGCCCCACTCCCCGGCCGGATATGGCGGTAATGGTTTTTGCGGTGGAGAAACCCGGTTCAAAGATCAGGTTGAAGGCCTCCACGTCGGTGAGAAGTTTGTTGGGGCTGATGAGTCCCCGTTCTACCGCCTTGGCTTTTACCGCATCCACGTCAATACCCTTGCCGTCATCGGATATTTCGATGATGATCATGTTCCCTTCATTGTTGGCCTTGAGGAGGACCATCCCCTCTTCGGGTTTTCCCGCGGCCAGGCGTTCTTCCACCGACTCAATGCCGTGATCCACCGAATTCCGGACCGAGTGCATGATAGGATCCAGCAGGTCTTCGATGACCGATTTATCCAGCTCGGTTTCTTCCCCTTCGATAACCAGGTTGATCTTCTTGTTGAGACTCTTGGAAAGGTCCCGAACCAGCCGGGGAAAACGGCTGAAGATCTGACTGATGGGCACCATGCGGATCCGCATAACCCCTTCCTGGAGTTCCCCGGTGATCCGCCCCAGGTTTTGGGAAGTGGAACGGAATTTACCCACGTCGTTTTTAAGGGTCGCCTCGAATCCTTCAAATATGGAGAAAATTCCTCCATATTCATCCCCGATTTCCTTACGGATCTCCTTGATGGACCGTCCGCCCTGGATGCTTTCCAGGTAATCGGGCAGGCTGTCAAAGAGGGTCTTGATCCGGTCCCGGTAGGCCGATTCCAGGGTGTGGAGTTCGTTGAGCAGATCGTTAAACTGGTTACTGATCTGGTTAAAGGTGGCTTTGGTAATGACCGTTTCCGATACCAGATTAAGGAGATCGTCGATCCGTTTTGAGTCGACCCGGAGGATGGACCCGGCTTCTTTACCGGCTTTTTTAGCGTCCGCCCCCTGGCCTTCCGCGGCGGGAGCCGCCTTGGGGGCCTCGGGAGCGGCGGCAGCGGGCGCTGCCTGGGGAGGCGGAGTAACCGGGACGGCCTGGGGAGGCGGAGCCGCCGGGGCTGCCTGGGGCGGAGCCGCAGGGGCTGCTTTTTTCCCGCCCAGGGCATTAATATCCACGATATCCGCGGAAAGGCTTACATCGGGGATAATAACATACCGTTTAAGTTCCTCCGGCGTCTTGGCGCTGGCGATAAAATAGGTCACGGTGGAATAAAACACGTCTTCGTAAAGGGCTTCAAAGTCGGGGATCGTTTTAAGAATGGTCCCTTCACTTTTCAATGCCGCGTAAACCTGGATGCCCCCGACGGTATTCATAAGGCTGCTTTCATCAAATTGTACCGCCACCTGGTAAATCAGCCGGTCGTCATCCACCGAGTTCTTGAGTTCCTGGATTTCATCGTCCGAAAGCCTCGGTCCGGAGGCCGCCGCGGCCTGAACCGGCGGAGGCGGAGGAGCCGCGGGTTTTGGCGCGGGTTTCGCGGCGCCCTTTTTGCGGCCCGAACCTTCGGGCAGCAGCGCGGAAAGACGCCCTTCTATTTCAGAAGTATCCTCTTGATAAACAGAACCGTCCATACGCTGAGTGATCATCGCCTTGATAATATCTATAGCGGCAAGCAGGGTATCAACCACATCCTCATTTATGGTAACCACATCGGAACGGATGGCGTCCAACACGTCCTCTACCAGATGGGTGAAATGGGAAAGTTCCATCATTTCTACAGTGGCCGCTCCCCCTTTTAGGGTATGAGCGGCCCGGAAAATCTCATCTACCGCATCTCGATTTCCGCCTTCATTCTCAAGAACCAGAATATTCTGTTCCAGCATATCAACCTGCATTTGGGCTTCGCTGAAAAAATCTTTGAGAAGTTCCTCATTATTTGGATCAAGATAATCACTCATATTAGATTAATTTTATACACAATTTGGTTTACGTCAAGAGATCAACACGATAAATTCTTCCCGGAGTACCGGAAACCGCTTGAAACTTCATTTTTTTGACCGCTTATCCTCCCCCCCGTTATATTATCGGAACCCTAGGTAATAAAATTCGCCTCCGCCTCGGGTATTCGGACCGACTTTAGGGTGAGGGCGACGGTCTCATTGAGTTCTTCTCCCCCCTTCAGGGAAATCTGGGTCTCCAGTCCCAAAGCGGGAATCAGTACCAGGGCCCGGTTCCCTCTTTTTTCCAGGACCACCCCCTCCCAGGGGGAATCCCGTTTGCCGGAGAGATAAACCATGATCCAATGGGTCCGGGAGGCCCGTTCCGCGTGGAGATTCCCCTGGGCGGCGGCGTCGGCGGCGGCTAAACGGAGGAGGAGTTCATCTTCTCCCAGGATCGTATCCGATTCGGCCTTTCCCTCCCGCAAAAAACCCCGGATCTGTTGATGGGCCAGCAGGTCCGTATACCGCCGCAGAGGACTGGTTACTTGGGTATACCGGTCCAGGCCCAGGCTCCAGTGGGAACCCGGCCGTACCGACAAGATCCGGGGCCGCATACACCGCCTGAGCTGATAGGCCCCGGCCAAACCGGGAAGGGGGGAGCCGGGCAGATCCCCCGGCTCCTGGCTGATATAGGGAAAGGGGAGTCCCCGCTGCAGGGCCCACAGGGCGGCCCCTTCCCCCGCGAGGAGCATACATTCCCGGACCAGATCCGCGGATCGGTATGGTTTTATAGGCTCTATGGAAACCTCCTCCTCCGAGACCCGGATATGTACCTCGGGAAACCTAATGAATACGGCCCCGGCTTGGGCCCGCCGCTTATGGTTCCGATCCGCCAGGGCAAAAAGGGCGGCCAGAGCGGCCCCTTCCCCCGCCAGGGCATCGGCTTCTTCATAGGTCAACCGGGTAACCCTGACCAGGGAAGGGATTACCTCCGTATCCAGGATATTTCCATCGGCGCCAAGAATTATTTTAAAGGACAGGGCCGGGGAAACCGGCGAGATCCCCAGGGCGTAAGCGGGCAGGGCCTCTTCGGTGATCATCCGGATGCTTCCCTCGGGGAGGTAAAGGGTGGTTCCCCGGTCCCGGGCTTCCAGGTCCGGAGGGCTCCCGGGGAAAAGGGCCGCGGCGGGATCCGCCACATGCACCCAGAGGGTATCACCCTCCAGGGAAAGGGCATCGTCCGGGTCGTCGCTCCAGGGGTTGTCTATGGCAAAGGCCGCAAGGCCCGTAAGGTCCAGGCGGTCCTCGCTGGGGGGAGGCGGCAGGGGCGTCTTGGCGGAACTGGCCGAGGCGCCGAACCGGGCCGGGTAGGGGTTCACCCAGGGGGTCCAGACCCCTTCTTCCAGGAGGAGCCGGTAGGCCTCCAATATGGTTTCCGGACGGCCCAGGTCCTTGAGGGTACGGCATTTGCCGGTTCTGCCGCGGGCCAAGGCTTCCACATCCTGGAGAAAACGGCTGTCGCCGGGAAGATCCAAATTCCCCGTCCTGAGGCGTTCCAAAAAAGCCTCCCGTTCCCGGACCTCCTGCTGCTTTCCCCGCCGTTTTTGCTCTTCGGCCTCTACTTCCTCACTTTTCCGGGCGGATATTGTCGTGATGGTGCCGGAAAAGTAAAGTCCATCCTGCAGAAGGCCGTAGGCAGCCCAGGTGGTTTTTGCCGTATCCTCCCCATAAACCAGCTCCGCGAGCTCCCGTAAGGGCACGGAACTGCCCTCCAAAAGCTCCCAGGCCCCCCGGACATCGGCTTCCGCTTCTCCGGAGAGTTCTTCCGGTTCCAGGATCTCCGTTCCACAGGGGCCCGGATGAAGCATCTCTATATCCTTCTCCCGGACCCGGAGGATTTCACCTCCGGCCAGGCAAATTCCTATCTTGTCTCCCGTCTCGGCTACCAAGGCGGGACGGTTTTTGTACGCCACGAGGCTCTTAAGGGCGATCATTGCGGCAGTGTATCACAACGAGGAGGGTTAAGAAAGACCTGGTCCGGCCACGGAACCGGCTCATCCGGCATGGGCGGCCCGGGAAATTCCGTACCGATGAGGTTCTTTCAAAACCAAGCGGCTATTGAAACAGGCTCAGGCCCGCTCCATATCAGGGCAAAAGCATTTACTTTTTGATCGTTAAAATTTCCTTGAATTCACCGGAATTTCCAAGAAAAACTAACCACGAAGGACACAAAGGACACAAAGGATGCATGAAGCAA
>JAITBE010000150.1 GCA_031283755.1 Spirochaetaceae bacterium | reverse complement strand
TCCCCGGAACCGGCTTCGGTTATGGCGGACCCTTTTTTCTCGTAAACGGATTCCTCCTGGACGATACGATCCATCCCGATGACAAAGTCCGGTTTGTCGATACTGAGGATCTTGACTCCCTGGGCGGAACGGCCCATCACCCGGATAGAGGCGACCTTGAGTTTGATGGATTTACCCTGGCTGGTGATGCACATGATCTCCTCGTTGTCCAGAACATTGACACAGCCGATAATCTCCCCGGTTTTTTCAGAGACCGTGTAGATCCGCTGCCCCCCGGTAGCCCGGCCATGGGAGGAAAACTCGCTGAAATCAACCCGCTTGCCGAAACCGTATTCGGAAAGGAGCAGCATTTTTTCCTCGGCATCCACCCGGAGAAGCCCCGTGAGTTCATCGTCATCGTCAAGCTTCATCCCCGTAACCCCCCGGGATGAACGGCCCATGGCCCGGATATGGGATTCGTGGGTACGCAGGGCCTGGCCTTTCCGGGAGATAAGTACCACTTCGTCGGACCCGCCGGTTAGCAGGGCGCTTACCAGCTTGTCCCCGTCGTCTAAATTGAGGGCGATGATGCCCCGGGTTCTGGCGTTGGTAAATTCACTGATCCGTACTTTTTTGACCACCCCCCGGGCTGTACCCATAAAGAGGTATTGATCGTCGGTAAAGTCCTTGAGGGACACAATGGTGGTGATATCCTCATTGGGAGAAACCGTGAGGAGGCTTTTAATGTGAACCCCCTTACTGGTGCGGCTGCCCTCGGGGAGTTCGTGGACCTTCATCCAGTAGGCCTTGCCTTCGCTGGTGATAAACAGGATGTACTCATGGGTGGAAGCCACGAAGATCTGCTCCACAAAATCATCCTCGGTTAATTTGGCGCTCTGCATGCCCTTACCGCCCCGGCTTTGGTTCCGGTAGGACGATACGGGGATCCGTTTGACATAACCCAGGTTGGAAATGAGGATCATCATCTCCTCTTTTTTGATGAGATCTTCGATGTTGATGTTCTCTACTTCCCCGGCCACAATCTCGGTACGCCGCTTATCCCCATACCGGTCCCGAATCACGGAGGTCTCATCCTTGATGACCCCCAGGAGTTTTTTTCCATCTTCCAAAAGGGATTTCAGGTAGGCGATTTGGACTTTGAGTTCCGCCATTTCCTGTTGTAATTTCTCGACCTCCAGGCTGGTGAGGCGTCCCAGCCGCATATCCACAATGGCCTGGGCCTGGGTTTCGGAGAGAAGGAACCGTTCCTGTAGTTTGTTTTTGGCGGTGTTGACATCCCGGGACGCCCGGATAATGGCCACTACCTCGTCGATATTGGCCAGGGCGATGATCAGACCCTCCAGGATATGGGCCCGTTCCTCGGCCTTACGGAGCTCGTACCGGGTCCGGCGGGTTACCACCTCCACCCGGTGTTCCACAAAATAACGGATCAGTTCCTTAAGGTTGAGGCATTGGGGCTTACCCTCGACCAGGGCCAGGTTGATGATGCCGAAGGTGGACTGCAGGCTGGTATTGGAGAAAAGCTGATTCAGCACCACCTTGAGGATCGCCCCTCTTTTGAGCTCTATGACGATACGGATCCCGTCGCGGTCAGACTCATCGTTAAACGCGGCAATCCCGTCGATTGCCTTTTCCTTGACTAAATCGCCGATCCGGATAAGCAGGGCGGCCTTATTAACGTTATAGGGAATCTCGTTAAAGACGATCAGTTCTTTTCCTGATTTTGAGGTCTCCACGGCGAACCGGCCCCGGACCAGCAGCCGGCCCCGGCCGGTTCTATAGGCGTCCCGTATGCCCTGACGGCCAAAGATTATCCCCCCGGTGGGGAAATCCGGGCCGGTTATCTGCTTCATCAGCTCGTCAATGGTTATGTCCGGGTTATCGATATAGGCGGAAACCGCGTTACAGACTTCAACCAAATTATGGGGGGCCATATTGGTGGCCATCCCCACGGCGATCCCGCTGGAACCGTTGATAAGGAGGTTCGGCACGGCGGCGGGGAGTACCGTGGGTTCTTCCATACTTTCATCAAAGTTAGGGGTAAAGTCTACGGTCTCCTTGCGAAGATCCTGGAGCATCTCATCGCCGATTCGGGATATTTTTGCCTCGGTGTACCGCATGGCGGCGGGGGGATCATCGTCCAGGGAGCCGAAATTTCCCTGACCGTGAACCAGGGGATACCGGAGGGAAAAATCCTGGGCCATCCGCACCAGGGCATCGTAGAGGGCCATATCCCCATGGGGGTGGTACTTCCCCATGGTGTCTCCCACAATACGGGCGCTTTTTTTAGTAGCGGTGTTCGGCCGCAGTCCCAGCTCGTCCATAGAATAGAGGAGCCGTCTATGCACCGGTTTAAGGCCGTCCCGCACGTCCGGCAATGCCCGGGACACAATAACCGACATAGCATAGGTGAGGTAATCGTTTTTTACTTCGTCTTCTATCGCAACAGGGATTACTTTTCCGGTATCTGCCACAAAATTCCTCTTAATCTGGTCTATTTGGCCTATTTCAAAAAAGCTTTATCTTGAAACTGATTCTAGTATAGCATTTTATCGAAAATCAGTCGAGGCAGCATCCGGGTATTCTGCGCTTTATCGGCTAAGACCCGCTGGGGAGGGGCAATTGCCCGGTGGGGGCTAGACGATCGTGGCCTTTATCTACGCACGCTTTGGCGTGGCGTTTTTGGTATCACGTCGTGCGCCCCCGCCGGGCACTGGCCCCGCCCCCGCGGGCATTAGCGGGGAAAAGCCAAAATCCCGGGCTGCTTCGGGTGGGGGAAGAGGCCGCGGGGGGGGGGGTGTTACCCTGCGGAGGGCGGGAGATGAGGGCGTTGCGGGTGTTTGGAACTAATGGTCAAAGCCTGTGGCGTTCGTCTGCGGAGCCCGGGAACCTACGGTTCCTGGGGCCTCTCGGGGTGGCGGGAATTCCGGAACCGTTCCCCCTGGGTTTTAGCGGATGAGAGGTAAAGTATCGGGGGCGGTGCCAG
>JAITBE010000147.1 GCA_031283755.1 Spirochaetaceae bacterium | reverse complement strand
GATACCCCCGGCCAGGGCCGCGATGGCATCCCCCTGATCCCCCGCGGGCTTAAAGGGGGAGACTACTTCAAACCGACGCATGGAGGTATTATGGATAATAGCCCCTGGATTGGCAAGGGGACGTGTTGCCTTCAAAATAAAATTTCCCCCCAACCTTTCCAAAGGAGGATTCGGAAAAGTGAAGTTTTCAGAGGTTTTTACCCCAGGGCGGGAATCTCTTTCGCGGCTTTGATAAAACACTCACGGGAACGGCTGCCGTCAACAGGAATCGAGGACCCCTATTATTTTTCACGGCTTTTCAAGAAAATTATCGGACTTTCCCCCGTGAAATACCGTTCCCAGGTCAGAGGATAGCCCCCGGTTTCCCCGGCAGGAACGAAATCAGAGGGTAATCAGCCAATGTATGCGGCTGTTTCAAAATTTCGGGTTTGAAACAACTTCCCTTGTTTTTTTTACCCAAAATGATTACGATGACCAAGGGGTGTAGAGTGGCATGATATCTACCCCTGGGCTGCGTTATGACAGGGGGTATGGGACATGAAAAGCCTGCGGACCAGATTTTTTCTTAATTTTGTTGCCTTGGGCGTTTTCATTGCCCTGGGGGTTGGGATTGTCATGTATGTCGAATATCGCAGGTATATTCAGGATTCTTATACCAGGACCCTGACCGGTCTGGCGGACATGATAGAACACCAGTACCCGGTTCTCGCTGATCCGGACTATATCATAGCCGAAGCAAAGGCGAATTCCGAGATCTATTGGCAGATACCCCGGGATATGAAGGTTTTTGCCGATTCCTTTGGCCTCGCCTATATTTATCTCCTCATAAAAAACGATACGGAGTATCAGTTTGTTTTGGATACCGATGATCTGGATGAGATAACCGATGCCAATGAGGCTTTTAGGGTCTACCCCGCGGAGGATGTTCCCGGTGAACTGGACGTAGTCTATGCCTCCGGGGAACGCCAATTCAGCGCTCCCTACACCGACGAGTGGGGTTCCTTTGTCTCCCTCTTTTGTCCCCTTTTCGCCGGGGGCCGGGTAACCGCTGTTCTCTGCCTGGACTATGACATCTCCTTTATCAGCGGCCTGGAACGAAAGGCCTATAGCGCCCTGGGGACGGCCCTGGGTTTGGCGATTCTGGTTTCCGGCCTGGCGGCTTTTTTCGTGTCCCGGTCCCTGCTCCGGCCGATCAAGGAAATGGTCAAAGCAGGAAGCGCCCTGGCGGATATGAATTTTGAAGTGGTAATTCCCGTTAACCGGCGGGACGAAATCGGTGATATGCAGCGAGCCCTCAATACGATTCGGGATGAGCTCAAAAAGACCCTGACGGACATCAACAACGAACAGTTAAACCAAAAAAACATCAGCGCAAACCTCCATGTTTCCATTCGAAAATCCTCGGACGGCCTGGAAGTGATAACCCGGAACATGGAATCGGTGCAGGACAAGGCGGATGTGCAGATAAAATCGGTGGACCAAACCGCGGAATCGGTGGAGGGGATCATCAGCCATATCCATTCCCTGGACGAGGCCGTGGAGACCCAGGGGCAAAATATCGATGAATCCTCGGATTCTATCGAACAGATGGTAAAGGATACCGAAGCGGTACGGAAGGTGGTCGAAGGGGTCCACGAGACCACGGCCAAACTAAACCACGCGTCGGCCGCCGGGCAGAAGATGCTGAGAACCCTCAGCGAAGATTTGGGCCGGATAGCGGAACAGTCGGCGTTTCTGGAAGAGGCGAACGCGGCCCTGGTGAACATCGCGGCCCAGACCAGCATCCTCGCGATGAACGCCGCCATTGAGGCGGCCCATGCGGGGGAGGCGGGGAAGGGTTTCGCGGTGGTGGCCGGAGAGGTGCGGAGCCTGGCGGAATCATCAAACAAGGAATCGGGGACCATCAGCCAGGAGATAAAGGAAATGCGGGAGGGGATCAAACGGATCCGGCAGGTATCGGTGGAGACCGTGGATACCATGGACCAGATGTTCCGGGAGGTAACGGATATGGAGAGTTCCTTTAGCCGGGTAATGGAAGCGGTGGAAGCCCAGGCGTCTAACGGCGGCCGGATATTAACGGCCCTGACCACCCTGCGGGATACGACGGAACAGGTCAGGACCGGCTCCCGGATGATAAAACAGGAGAGCGGCTCCATTCATGATATCGTGGAAGGCTTAAAACATTTATCCCGGGATGTAAATGAAAGCGTGGCGGATGTGCAGACCGCCTGTCAGGAAATAGCGGCGTCCCTGGAGGCGGCAAAAACAGTAGTCGGGGGGACTTGAGATTGAATTGCCGGGTTTCCCATTTTTCTTGACAAATTCTCAAAACCATGCTATAATATTTTCGTATATTTCAAAGGAAGTGAGGCCGGTCCCTTGGGGCCGGGTAATCCTCCGCTATCCCGTAACTGTGACCGGGAATTCGTCCGAAAACCGCCCAGGCGGTCTCCGGCGAACCGATTCCGTCATTGGGGTTGTCCGGGCGGCCAAGCTCCGGAACATCCTCTGACAGCCACTGGGCGAACCGCCCGGGAAGGCCGGCGGAAAAGGCCGGGACATAACAAAACCGTGTTTTGTTATGCCCCGCCCGCAAGCCAGGAAACTTTGGTATACGCCGGGCCGTTATGGGCTCGTCTATTTTTCAGGCTTCGAGGATAAGGCCTTGAGAAACTGCCGTTTTTTCATCCGGTATTTTCCCCAGGACCTCTTTTCTTCGGAAAGGAGCAGTGTATGTTTTCACCCCATTCTTCTTTGAGGAAAAGCTTTTGGGTAAAAAGAATTTTCCCCCTCTTTTTTGTAGTATGCCTGGTTATGGGCTCGGCCCTGTTTTCAAGCTGCGATTGGAACGGCGGCGACAGCGGCGGCGGCTCCCTTACCGGGACCTGGAATTCCGGTTCTGACGGGTATGAAATTACCAATACCACCTTGAAGTATATTGGTGTCGCTGGTTATAGCTTTACCAGTAATATTCGGGAAATTATCGAATTTGACCGTACTTCGGGGGTCATTATTGTTCAATATATCACTCACCCGACGGCTTATTCCCCGCCGGGTAATTTCCAGGGGGTATATTATAAAGACTTAACGGCAAGTTCGGTAAAATTGGGAAGCGCCTATGATGTTGCCAATCCCGGTACCCCGGTGGAGGCAACCAGTTTACCCCTTGCCCGGGAGAAATTTAAACAGGAAAATATAGCGCTTTATGGCGGTGAATTGACCGCTGCCACTCCGCAAACCAGACAGTGAAATTTCTATGATTTTACGAAGGGCCGGGAAAGCGCTTTTGGCCCTTATGCTTTTTTGCCTCGCCCTTGGGCCCCTTTTCCCGCAGGAAGCGGCGGAAACCGGCGAGGATTTTTTCGGCGGCGGGGTCCCCCTTTGGGAAGACCGGGAAGGCATCATTGTCACCGCAAGCCCGGAGACCACCCAGCAGTTACAGGTAATCACCCGGGAAGAAATTGAAAATACCCATGCCCCGGACCTGGCGGTTCTTTTGCAGGAAACCCTCGATCTGGGCGTTACCCGGTACGGCCCCTACGGAAACCAGACGGCCATCAATATGCGGGGCTTTGATTCGCAGCGGATCGCCTTTCTTATCAATGGGGTCCCCGTTAATTCCCCGGCTACCGGGGAATTTGACCTTTCCCTGATCAACCTCTCCTCCGTGGACCGGATCGAGGTTATCTACGGCGGGTCTGATTCCAAATACAACGTATCCGGCAGCCTGGGGGGGGTCATCAATATCATCACCGTCAAAAAAGAGGCTCCGGGGCTGCGGATTGGGGGCAGCCTCGCCAATACCGCCAGCCTGCCGGGGAAATACTACAAGCCCCGTTCAGGCGATAAGGCGCCCCAATGGCAGGACCTGGTTGACACCCAAAACTTCGCCTTCTCCCTGGGGTATGGCGCTGAAAAATCCTCCTGGTCCGGAGGGTTTTTCGCCAACCGCGCGGGGAATCATTTTCTTTTCAAGGACTATTACGGCAGAACCCTCCGCAGGGAAAGTAACGAGGTATGGGATACCGGGGCTTCCCTCTCCTATATCCGGGATTTGCCCGGTGACGCGAAGCTCATTGCCGGGGAGGACCTCTACTACGGCGGCAAAAACATCCCCCTGTCGGGAACTTCCGATATTGGGGAAAAACAGCGGGATTTTTCCGCCCGGCAGAATCTGATGCTGGATATGCCCCGGGCCTTTCGGGAGGATCTTTCCGCCGAGGCTTCCCTGTCCCATGGCTGGTCGATCCGGGAGTATGCCGCCTCCCGGCACGATCAGCAGGTCGTCACGGCCATCAACCGTTGGAGCTGGTATCCCCTGGATTGGCTCACCCTTAGCCTGGGGGGGGATTACCGCTATGCCTTTTTGGATTCCACGGACATGGGCCGCCGCGGTCGGCATGACGGCGGCCTCTACCTGACCGCGGAATTTCAGCCGGTACGGCAGGTCCTTGTCATCCCGTCGGTCAAGGCCGTTTTTCCGGGGAGTCCGGCCGCGCCCGTGGCGGTTCCCAAGCTCGGTTTTGTCTGGACCCCCACGGATTCCCTCACCCTCAAAAACAACTATTTCCGCAGCTTCAAAATCCCTGATTTTGAGGACCTCTACTGGAACGGGGGCGGGCTTTACGGCAACCCGGACCTGAAAAGTGAAGACGGCTGGGGGGCGGATCTGGGCGCCGCCTACGAGGCCCATGACCGGCTGAGCCTGGAGGGATTTTTCTTTACCCAGTGGACCGCCGATTCCATTCATTGGTATTCCTCCGGCGGCACCTGGAAGCCCACCAATGTGGGGGAGGCGGTTTTTTTCGGCCTGGATTCAAAATTGCGTTTCAATATCCCCCTTTCCCGGGGGCCCTTTGAAAAAATCGGCCTTTCCTTTTCTTACCAGTATCTGCTGAGTTACCTTTTGAGTTACGGCTATACCTATGCTTCGGATAAACGGATCCCCTATATGCCCCAACATACGGTGGGATTTTCCGTAAACCTCCCCTGGGAAAGGGGCTTCCGGGGCTATGGAGGCGCTTTAAGCCTCTCGGGCCATTACGAGGGCCCGCGTTATGCGGATACGGTAAATCTCACCAAATTAAAACCCTATTTTTTGTTAAACGCCAACCTCAACCAGGGGATCGGTAAAAACTTCTCGGTTTTTGCGGTTCTCAGGAATATCCTCAACCAAAGCTACGAGTCCTTTGACGACTATTATATGCCCGGCTTGACCGTAACCGTGGGGATGCGGGTGAATTTCTCCGGAATTTGAGCATCCCGGCCGGCCCCGTCCCGAAGGCCCGGGACCCTTGACGAGCAGGCCCTAAAAGCGGAAGATTATACTATACAGCGTTTTTCTAAACGATAAGGAGATGAAAAGTCCCCGTATTGTTAGGATGATTTTATAAGGAGCCATAGATGAGTATTATTGAATATGTTGAGGCCCGTGAGATCCTTGATTCCCGGGGTAATCCAACGGTTGAAGTGGACGTGATCTTGGAAGACGGATCCCTGGGACGGGCGGCGGTTCCCTCGGGCGCTTCTACCGGCGAACACGAGGCGGTGGAACTCCGGGACGGCGACAAGGGCCGTTACCTGGGCAAGGGAGTTCTCAAGGCGGTGTCCAATGTGAATGATATTATTGCCCCGGAGATCCAGGGCTTGGATGCCCAGGATCAGGTGGATATTGACCGGACCATGATAGAACTGGATGGGACGGAAAACAAGGGTAAACTCGGCGCCAATGCCATCTTGGGGGTCTCCATGGCCGCTGCCCGGGCCGCGGCGAATTATCTGGAGGTACCCCTCTTTAAATATCTGGGGACTTTTCACGCCAACCTGCTCCCGGTGCCTATGGCCAATATCGTCAATGGGGGCAAACACGCGGACAACAAGATCGATTTTCAGGAGTTTATGGTCATGCCCGTGGGGGCCGACTCCATACGGGAAGGGGTCCGCTGGACCGCCGAGGTTTTCCACACCCTCAAAAAACTCCTCAAGGACGCGGGAAAAAACACCGCCGTGGGGGATGAAGGCGGTTTTGCCCCGGACATCGGCAACGAGGAAGCCCTGGACTACATTGTCAATGCCATTGAGAAGGCCGGCTACAGGCCCGGGGAACAGTTTGGCATTGCCCTGGACTGCGCCAGTTCGGAACTTTTTGACGAAGGGGACAAAAAGGGGTATAAATTCTGGAAATCCAATCCCGCCAAGCTTTTTTCCGCCGACGAGATGATCGAAATCTATACCAAATGGGTGAATAAATACCCCATTATCTCCATTGAAGACCCCCTGGATCAGAACGATTGGGATGGATATGTAAAGATGACCAAAGCCCTGGGGTCGAAGATCCAGATCGTGGGGGATGACTTTTTTGTAACCAATACAAAACGGTTGGAGCGGGGCATCAAAGAAGGGTCCTGTAACTCGATCCTCATCAAGGTGAACCAGATCGGCACGGTAACCGAGACCTACGAGGCGGTGGAGATGGCCAAACGGGCGGGGTATACCGCCATTATCTCCCACCGTTCCGGGGAAACCGAGGACAGCTTTATCGCCGACCTGGTGGTAGCCCTGGAAACAGGCCAGATCAAAACCGGTTCCATGAGCCGCACCGACCGGATCTGTAAATACAACCAACTCCTGCGGATAGAGGACCTCCTGGAAGGGGTGTCCCGTTACGCGGGAAAAGATGCGTTCTACAATCTGAAAAAATAAGGTTTCTCTCCGGTAAAAGCCCCCAGGAGAAGCCTGGGGGTAATATAAAATCCTTGTACATCGGGAAGGTTATTCTAGGATCCGCTTAATGTTCTGTAGCTTGTTGTAGCTCAAACAAAGTAAGGATTGTAAAATTAGTGTTAACCTCCAAGTGCCCGGTTGGCCCAGGGCAGGAAGATTCCGGGTGGAAATCGTTATTTTTTAGTTATTCGAGAGTCTGGTTTAATACCCCGTCGAACCTTCGGTTCGCGCATGCTCCGGCTCAAATGACGCAAAGCCCACAAAAATTTGGTATTAAACCAGATGGTACTATAAACTTCCTATCGAACGAGCCTCCGTTCAAAGTAACGCAATGCCTAAGATACCGCAGGGCTTACCCTGCGGAGGCTCATTATAGCGGATAGCCCGGTCCGGCCGCGGCCGGATGCGCCCAAATTTCCTAAAATCACTTAATTCCTGCAATCCTGCAGGGGAATTTTTCTCCGGGCCTTTGATTCGTAAATTAAAGCTGAAAAAAATACCACGCCCGCTCAAAATTTAGGTATATTAGAGAGGGTACGCAAAAATTCCGGATGAATTTTGAGCGGTACCCGCGGCCCGGTGCCGTTCAAGGGGCCTGTTATGGCCTGGGGATGACGTAAGTATCCCCGATGAAAAGCCCTATGGGTTTTCAAAAAAAGGAGTCCGGTATGGAACCAAATTTACCCTCAGGAGACGGACAGAAGGGTCCGCCTAAAAACAATCCCAACATATTTCATTTTTTCATCATAGGTATTGTTATTACCTTTGTCCTCAACATGGTCATCACCAACATGGTGAGCGGCAAAAAGGTACAAATCGAATACGGCCAGTTTATTCAACTGGTTGAAGACGGGGCGGTAAAGCAGGTGCGAATTGAGACCGATCAGATCGCCCTTACCCTCAGGGACGGGGCGGATCAAAACCGGGTGGCTCGGATTCTCCAAAACAATCCCGAAAATTCGCAGGTTTTTGGGGGCCTGGTCTACTACACCGGCCGTCTGGATGATCCGGGGCTGACCCAGCGGCTTATTGATAAAGGGGTGGCTTTTTACAAACCCATCGTCCAAAACAACCCCATTCTGAATTTTATATCCAGCTGGATTTTTCCGCTCCTCATTTTTTATGTGGTTTATTATTTTATTACCCGGAATTTTTCCGGACACTTAGGCGGCGGTATCGGCGGCATGATGAACGTGGGAAAATCCAAGGCAAAATACTACGATATGGAAAAAAATACCGGAATTTCCTTTAACGATGTGGCGGGACAGGATGAGGCCAAAGAAAGCCTTACCGAGCTGGTGGATTTTCTTCACTGCCCGGAGAAATACCGGCAGATTGGCGCCCAGCAGCCCAAGGGGGCGCTCTTGGTGGGGCCCCCGGGAACCGGGAAGACCCTCCTTGCCAAGGCCGTGGCCGGGGAGGCCAAGGTTCCCTTTTTCTCCCTCTCCGGATCGGAATTTGTGGAGATGTTTGTGGGGGTAGGGGCCAGCCGGGTCCGGGACCTCTTTGGGGAGGCCGCCAAACACGCCCCCTGCATTATTTTTATTGATGAAATTGACGCTATCGGCAAGAGCCGGGATAATCATCTGGGGGGGAATGACGAACGGGAGCAGACCCTGAATCAACTCCTGGCGGAAATGGACGGCTTTGATTCCTCCAAGGGGGTCCTGATCCTGGCCGCCACCAACCGGCCGGAGATCCTCGACAAGGCCCTGCTCCGGCCCGGCCGTTTTGACCGCCGGATCATCGTGGAAACCCCCGACCTTCCCGGCCGGGAGGCGATCCTGGCCGTCCACGCCAAAAAGGTTACCCTGGGGCCGGATGTGAAGCTCCGGGAGATCAGCCTGGCCACCAGCGGCGCCACCGGGGCGGATTTGGCCAATATGGTGAACGAGGCGGCCCTGCGGGCGGTACGGCTGGGCCGGACCGAGGTGCTTCAGGAGGACCTTATGGAGGCGGTGGAAGTGGTCATTGCCGGAAAGGAAAAAAAGGACCGGATCCTCAATCCCCAGGAGAAACGGATGGTCGCCTTCCATGAAACCGGTCATGCCCTGGCATCGGCCCTGCAGTCGGACCGGAGGTCCCCGGATGCCCGGCCGGTACAGAAGATCACCATCGTTCCCCGTACCATGGGGGCCCTGGGATATACCATGAATATGCCTGAAGAAGAACGGTACCTGATGACCAAGTCGGAACTCCTCGCCCGGATCACGACCCTCCTGGCGGGCCGGGCGGCGGAGGAAATCGAATTTAACGAGATGAGTACCGGCGCTTCCAATGACATAGAGCGGGCAACCACCCTCGCCCGGAGTATGGTAACCCAATACGGCATGAGTGATAAATTCGGCCTGATGGCCCTGGAGCGTGTACAGAATCAGTACCTGGACGGCCGCAGCGTATCCCTGGTGTCGGAGGCCACCGGCGCCGATGTGGACAAGGAAGTGGTCCGGATCCTCGATGAATGCCACCAAAAAGCGCTGGCCCTGCTCCGGCAGAACCAGGAAAAACTCACCGAGATCGCTTCATTTCTCACCGAACGGGAGACCATCAGCGGCGTCCAATTTATGGAGATCCTCCAGGGGCGAAAAATCGCCTGAAGGATGAGCTGGTTACAAAATCGGTTGTTTTGTAACCAGCGCCGATGTCTGATCTTTCCCGGTTCCTTTCAGGACAGGCTGGTTTTTACATATTCTTTGATATGGTCCGTGAATATCCCGCCGTATTTTTCCATTTTTACCGCTCCCACCCCGGAGACGGAGAGAAACTGTTCCGAGGTTTCAGGCAGCTTGCGGCACATGTCCCGGAGGGATGCGTCGGAAAAAATGATATAGGCCGGGACCCGGGCTTTTTGGGCCAGCCGGTTTCGTAGTTCCTTGAGTTGGATAAAAAGATCCTCCCGGAAATCCCCCGGTGTTTCATTGGCGGGGATCGTTGGTTTTTTCCGTTCCCGTTCTTTGGGGAGCATCATGGAGAGGGACTTTTTCTGCCGGAGGATTTCTTCCCACCGCCGTCCGAGGCTGAGTACCGGGTATTCCGTCCCGTCCTGGGCAAGATATTCCTTTTCAATAAGATAATCCAGGATGGTTCTGATCCGGTGCGTATCAATTTCCGCCATGATGCCATAGGTGCTCAAGGATTTCAGGCCCTGGCTGAGGAGTTTTTCGTTTTTGCTGCCCTTGAGGACATTGATCACCATAAGTTTTCCAAAACGTTTTCCCCGCTGTTCGATGCGGTATACACAGGAGAGGATCTTTTGCGCGGGGATGGTGATGTCGTTGTTTTCAAATTGGGTGGTACAGTTTGAACAGTTGCCGCAAAAATGGGGGGCGCTTTCCCCAAAATAACCCAAAATGTAGGAACGGAGGCAATCATTGGTGGTGGCGTAGTAGGTCATGTATTTCAGAAGTCCCAGGTTGTGGTCTACCAGTTCTTCGTCCCGTTCAGTATCCCCGCTGTTGGCGATGAGGAATCTATTGACCTGTACGTCCTGGGGACTGTAAAAGAGAATACAGTCCGCGGCCTCACCGTCCCTGCCGGCCCGGCCCGCCTCTTGGTAATAACTTTCAATGTTTTTCGGCATGTTGTAATGGATGACAAAAGAAACATTGGACTTATCTATTCCCATACCAAAGGCGTTGGTGGCGACCATAACGGGGGTGCGGTCATAGATAAAATCGTCCTGATTTTTATGCCGTTCCTGGTCATCCAGGCCCGCGTGATACCGGGCCGCGCTGAAGCCCCGGGCGTTGAGGGTCCGGCAGATCTCATCCACGGTTTTCCTGGTGGAGCAGTAGATGATGCCGCTTTTATTCCGGTGATTTTTCACATAGGCCAGGAGGGTCTGGGTTTTATCCTGGGGCCGCTCTACGCCAAAGTAGAGGTTTTCCCGGTTAAAGCCGGTGATAAGCAGGAAAGGATCCTCCAGGTTGAGGATCCTCGAGATGTCCTCCCGGACTTTCCCGGTAGCGGTGGCGGTAAACGCCGCGGTGATGGGCCGTTTTGAAAACATGCGGATAAATTCGGCGATAGCCAGATAGCTGGGACGGAAATCGTGGCCCCATTGGGAAATACAGTGGGCCTCATCAATCACCACCATGGGGATCCTCAAGCTCTCCCCCAGGCGGTGCATATCCTCCCGCCGGAGCCGTTCCGGGGCAATGTAGAGGATTCGGTAATCCCCCCGGGCCGCCCCTGCCAGGGTATCCGCATACTCCCTGGGGGAGAGGGAGCTGTTGAGGTAGGCCGCGGGGATCCCCGCATCCGAGAGGGCGTTAACCTGGTCCTTCATCAGGGAGATCAGGGGGGAGACAACCACCGTAAGGCCCTCCAGGATGAGGGCCGGTATTTGATAACAGAGGGATTTTCCCGCGCCGGTGGGCATCACCGCCAGCACGTCCTTGCCGGAGAGGAGGGCGTCGATAATCTCCTCCTGCCCCCGGCGGAATTGGGTAAACCCAAAATAAGTTTTAAGGATACGGTGTTTTTCCTGATCCATACCCCGATTTTACCCTGAGGGAAAGAGCGGCAGCCCGCCGAAATCAACCTCAAAATTATTCGTCCCCTGGGGAGAGGCAAAATAATCGGGGAATTTTTCCCGGAGCAGCTTTTCCTCGGTATGTAATTTGTGGAGGTGTTGGTTCAGTTTCAGGCGAACTCCGTGGAGATCCTGCTTTTTTATGGCCTCAAGGATCTCCTTATGCTGGCCCACGATATTCCGGGCAATCCCGTTAAGCCAAACGGTTAATAAACGCACCCGATGATAATGACCGCACATACTTTCCAGGACTTCCCAGCCCAATTGATGACCGGCTACCTCAAAAAAAACCCGGTGGAAACGGTCGTCAAAATTGATAAAATTGATAAATTCATTCCGTTCAAAGGCGGCTGCCTGGGTTTCCACTATCTCCTCCAGATCGGAGATATAATTTGGCCGGCACCGGTTAATAAAGGGCTTTAATACCGCCATTTCAAGGCTTTCCCGGAGAAACAGTTCCTGCTCCACCCGGTCAAAATCAATCAGGGATACCAGGGTTTCCCGCTGGGGAATCACCTTTACCAGTCCTTCTTTGGACAGATGGATAAAAGCTTCCCGGACCGGGGTGCGGCTTACCTTATACCGAAGGGAGATTTCTTTTTCACTGATGGCGGTTCCGGGGGCTAAATTCAGATTAATGATACTTTTTCGCAGGGCCGTATACACAGAATCCTGCACATTCCCCGATGCTTGCCTTGCCGGTGTTTTCATGGTATAACCACTTTATTCCTTTTTACCGTAGACCAATATAATTGAATCGGCTGATGTACTAGTATGCTATCTTATTTTATGTCATATTACAAGAGAATACCAGGCGATTTTCAAAGGGTTCCTAGAGGGTCTTTTTCGGAGACCTTCCCCAAGACCAACCGGTTTTTTGGAAAGCCTCCGGAGAAACCTCAGTTCCAATGAACCGGCTTCAACCGGTCTATGAATACGGGGGTGGAAAATATGAAAAAATTTATGGATCGGGATTTTTTGCTTTCCACTAAAACAGCGCAGGAGCTTTACCATGAAGCGGCGGCGGAGCCGATCTTCGATTACCATTGCCACCTTATCCCGGAGGAGATAGCGGGGAACCGCCGTTTTTCCAACCTGGCTGAAGTTTGGCTGGGGGGGGATCATTACAAGTGGCGGGCCCTGCGGTCCAACGGGGTGGATGAACAGCTTATCACCGGAAACGCCGACCCCTACGATAAATTTCTTGCCTGGGCGGAAACCGTACCCCGGCTTATGGGGAACCCCCTGTACCATTGGACCCATCTGGAGCTTCAGCGCTATTTTGACATTTCGGATCCCCTGAACCGGGAGAGCGCTCCGGCTATCTGGAAGGCGGCCAACGCGAAATTGGAAGCGGACCCGGCGCTTTCGGTATACGGAATTTTCAAGCAATTTAACGTTTACGGGGTGGGTACCACCGATGATCCCGCGGATACCCTGGAATGGCACGAAAAAATACAAAAAGCCGGGGGGACCGAAACCAAGGTTTTCCCTTCCTTCCGGCCCGACCAGGTCATTGCCATAGAAAACCCCGGGTTTGGGGAGTATATCCGCCGGCTGGGAAATGCCGCGGGGAAAACCGTCAATTCCCTGGAGGATCTGCTCATGGTTCTCCGGGAACGGATCGAATTTTTTGACCGGCTGGGTTGTTGTTCCTCGGATCATGCCCTGGAGTATCCGCCCTTTGATGTATCCTGGGCGGCCGGGGCCGCAAAAGCGGAGGATTTCGGGAAACGAGCGGCGGCGGAAACTTTGAACAAGGTCCTTTCCGGCGCTCCGGTGGAGGGGCAGGCTCTGGAGTCTTATAAAGCCTTTATCCTTGCCTTCCTGGGGGCCGAATATTTCAGGCGGGGCTGGGTGATGCAGCTCCACTTTGGGGCGCTGCGTAATACCAATTCCCGGATGCTGGCCGCCTTGGGGCCCAATACCGGGTTTGACGCGGTTCACGACCACCGCCTGGCGGAAAAGCTGGCTCGTTTTCTGGATGTCCTGGATGTCCGGGGTAAACTTCCCGCGACGATCCTCTACAGCCTCAATCCCAAAGATTATTATGTCCTGGGGACCCTCATGGGTTGCTTTCAGGGGGGGAGGCCCGGCAAAATTCAACTTGGTTCGGCGTGGTGGTTCAACGATCACCGGGACGGCATGGAGGAGCAGCTGCGGATCCTGGGCAACCTGGGGCTCCTCGCCTGTTTTGTAGGGATGCTCACCGATTCCCGAAGCTTTCTTTCCTATCCCCGGCATGAGTATTTCCGCCGGATCCTCTGCAATATCCTGGGCCGTTGGACCGAGGAGGGGGAAATTCCCCCTGATCTGCCCTTCCTTAAAGGGATGGTCCGGGACATTTGTTTTGGGAACGCCCGCCGGTATTTTAAAGGTCCGGGGAATCCGGGGATTTTGAAATAGCCGGGACTCCCAAAACCAACCGGGTTTTGGAATTGGCTCAGTTTTAAAGGGAAAAGACATCATAGGGATCCTCCCCCTGGATACGATGTTGGATCGCCTCCAGCACATGAACGGCCTCAATGGAAGCAGCGCCTTCCAGGTCTGCGATGGTCCGGGCGATCCGCAAGACCCCGTGGTAAGCTCTGCCGGAAAATCCAAGTTTTTCCGATCCGGCGGAAAGGGCTTTTTCCGCGGCTTTGGTGGGCAGACAAAAACGGTCCATAAAAGCCGGCGGCATCCGGGCATTGCGGCGGACCGGGCTGCCCTTAAAGCGTTCTTCCTGTATCTGTACCGCCCTTTGGACACGGCGGGCAATTTCGGCGCTGGTTTCTTCTTTTTCCTGCCCCATATCCTGTAGTTCCGGGGAACTAACCGCCACCCGCAGTTCCACCCGATCCAAAAGAGCGCCGCCGAATTTATGCCAATACCGGTGTATCTCTTCGCCGGAACAGAAACAATCCCGGCCTGAACGCATCCCCAGCCTGCCGCAGGGGCAGGGGTTGGCCGCCAAAAGCAGCTGAAATTCCGCGGGAAGCCGGACCTGGCCGTCGGCCCGGGCAATGGTGATGACCCGATCTTCCAGGGGTTCCCGCAGGGCCTGAAGTACATTGGCGCGGAATTCCGGCGCCTCATCAAGAAAAAGTACGCCGAAGTGGGCCAGGCTTATCTCCCCAGGCCGGATAGTTTTTCCGCCCCCCAGGATGCCTTCCGCGCTGGCGGAATGATGGGGGGAACGGAAGGGAGGATGGGTGATAAGGCAGGGTTCCCTTGCGGGGTAGGACTCTTTAGGGCCGGCAGGGTCCCCTGTGTCCGGCATTTCAGCCTTGATCTGCCCCGCCAGGCTGTGGAGCCGGCTTACCTCCACGGCCTCCTCCGGGGTTAAGGGGGCCATAATCGACGGCAGGCGCCGGGCAAGCATGGTTTTCCCCACCCCGGGGGGACCGAAAACCAGGAGATTATGCCCCCCGGCAGCGGCTATTTCAAGGACCCGTTTGTACCGCCCCTGGCCCCTGACCTCGGAAAAGTCCCCCCAGGACAGGTCGCCGGAAGGATTCTCCGGGGCGGGAAAAACCGGTTCCGGGGGCAGGGCGCCGGTTTCTGCCCGGACCATCAGGGCGTGGACCGCTTCGGCCAGGTTGGCGGCCGCGGTAAACCGGCCCGAAGCAAGGACGGCCGCCTCCCCGGCATTCCCCGCGGGTACGATAAATTCCCGAAGCCCGGCCCGGAGCCCCGCATCGGTGGCGGCCAGCACTCCCCGGACAGGACGGATCCGGCCGGAGAGTTCCAGTTCCCCCAGGGCCATCAGGTTCTCCGGAACGGCGATCAGCCCCGAGGCGGCCATCACTGAAAGGGCGATGGAAAGATCCAGGGAAGCCCCGTCTTTCCGTACCCCCGCGGGGGCAAGGTTGATCAGGATCCGGTCCTGGGGAAAGGGAAATCCTGAATTGCGGAAGGCCGCCCGGACCCGTTCCCGGGCTTCCCGAACCGCCCCCTCCGCGAGGCCGGTGATATCGATCCCCGGTATACCCCGGCGTATATCTACCTCTACCCGGATGATGATCCCATCGGCCCCATAGGGCGCATAGGCCATAACATACATTTATATACCTCGTATATAATAGGTGTTGTCCTGTACTATGCTTCAATAAAAACGCTAGGAGAAGATGTTTTCCAGCATCACCTTTCCCGGGAGGCGGTATATGGCGAAATCCGAATCCGGGCTGATGATTGAAAAGAGTTTCCGTTTTTCCGCGGCCGCCATCAAGGCCGCGGCCGCAAAATCCATGGGATTTTTTGTCCAGCCGATGATCCGGGAAAGATCCCCTTCGCCGCTGCCGTATTTACCAAAATAGGACAGACCCAGATCGTGGGAGCTTTTTCTGTTTCATCCTGCGAGATAAAGAATCCTGCCAAGTAAAATCCCGTTTAAACCGGTAATTTCTGAGGTTCCACCCCCAAGGCATGGGCGGCCTTTTCTCCGGCGGTAGCGCCGGAGATGATCACCACCGGCGCTTCGGCAGTGTGGGCGGCGAGGTTTTCCGCCGCCCCGGCGATATCCTCCGCGGTCAGGGCAATCAAGCGGCGAAGGTTTCGCTCCCGGTGGAAATCCTCTATTCCGGAGAGAAACCGGAAAAAATCGATAAATCCCTTTTCCGCGCCGGTCCGGGGACGGGTTTCCCTGGAGTAGGTTCCGATGATGGTTTTTACCAGGGATTCTTCGTCCACCCTTTGGGCCGCGGCTTCCCCCAGGATCTGGCCAAAGGCCTCCAGGGATCGCCGGGGGCTGGGATCCCGGTACGTAGCAAAGGAAAAAACCCGTTCCTGGTTGTTCGGGTGGGCAAAGACGCCATAAGCCCCTCCCCGCATCCGGATATTCTCCCAGAGGGGGCCCGTGGAAAGCCAATGGGAGAGGGCCGCCTCCGCCGCCACAGCCGGAGACAAAAAGGGTACGGCAGGCAGGGCCAAAGAGGCAAAACCGACCTGAAGGGAAGGGGAAACAAAAACTTCGGCCTTTGCCGCTCCCGCCCGGTTTCCCTCGGGGGGATTTTTTCCGTCGATCAGGGCAAAAAAGGACTCGGCATCCCCGGCGGCGGGATTCCGGGGCCGGGGGGGGCCGAAGGAATAAAGCCGCTCCGTTGCCCCCCGGAGGGCCCCGGGGAGGGATTCCCCGGAACCGCTGAGGTTCAACAGGAGACCCCCCGCGGCGATCCGGTCCCGGAGGGAGGTCAAGGCGCGGCTGATCTCCGCGGTATCCATCTCCGCCAGGGTATGAACAAATTGTATCTGGTTCAGGCCGTCCCATAGCTCATTTATCGCGGTGGAACGGGAAAAACGCCTGCCCGAACGGCAGGAAGCATAACTATGTCCCGAGGGGGCCAGACTTGCGTCTATATCGCTTTTCATTTCCAGAACCAGATCCCGAAGCCGGCGAAGATCGGAAAAGTCCGCCTCCCGGATAAGTTCCCGGGTCAGATCCAGGGCGGGAAGAAACTTTCCCTCCAGGGCCTTTAGGCGATAGACCAGCCAATCCCGGCCTGAGAGGTCCAGAACCCCGCCGGGCAGAGCCAGGGACCGGGTATCGGCGAGGGAGGAACCGGTATGGAGCATGGCATATAAGCCCCCGGCGGTACGGGCGAGGAGGCTCGACACCTCCCCATAGTCCCGGCCGGGAAGGCCCACGGAAACCACGGCATTGGAAAAAAAAGGCAGCCAGGGGTAATCCGCCGGGGTAAGGGTATCGAGGGGAAAAGCCAGGTCCCCGTAGATAATGCCATTGGTAAAAACCCCGTGGGTAAGGGCCGGTATCCCCCGGACATCCTGAAGCTCCCGGGGGATGGTTTCAATCTCCCCGGAAAGGTCCTGCCGGGAAAGGTGGGGGATCCGGGCTAATATTTCTTCCGCTTCCCCCTGAGCCTGGAACTTTTCAAGCTCCGCGTTTTTTTCCGTTATGGTCCGGCGTTCCTCTTCAGACAGGGCCGCTTCCCTTTCGGCCAGGGCTTCGGTTAAGGCGGTTTCTTTTTTTTCAAGATACCCCAATTCAGGTTCCAGGATAACCAAGGCCCGGTGGGGATTATCCAATAGATATTTTTGGATAAGGGATTCAAAAAACCGTTCTTCCCGGGACATCTGCTCCTTGAGGGCGGTAAAAACCGGAACAAAAAGGAGCCTTTCCCAGGGTTTTTTTCCGTGGAGCCAGCCCCGGAGGGAACGCCGCAGCCATACCAGGGAAAAGGGACCTCCGGAACGGCGGATCTCCCGGTTGGAAAATTCCAGGGAGAGGAGGGCCGCCTCAATATCTTCCTGAGGAATACCTTCCCGGACCAGGCGGCGCAGTTCCCCCAGGATCAGGGCCTCCACCGCGGCTCCCGGCTCCTGTCCACCCAATGTTTCCCGGCTCTTTATTCCCCGGAGTCCCGCCACAAAAAGGATTTCCCGGAGTTCATTCTCCAGACCCGTGACCGGGGCCAGATTCTCCCCCAAGCCGGATTCGATAAGGGCCCGGGTCAGGGGGGAGCCGTCGTGGCCCAGAAGGATCTCCGTAAGCACCGATAAAGCCGTGGTTTCGGCGGGATCCGCGGCGTCGCCGCAGAGCCAGGAGAGGAACACCGTGGCCTTTTGTTCCTCCCCGGCAGGGCAGGGAACCCGGATGGTCCGGGGACTATCCCACGGGGCTGCCCGGGTCAGGGGAGGGGCGGCCTTTCCCGGGGGAAGCCGGGAGAGGAACCGTTCATCCAGAAAGGCAAGCTGCTTTTCCGTGGGGATATTACCCGCCAGGAAGATCCGGCAGTTGGCCGGGGCGTAGCGGGTCCGGTGAAATTCCTTCAAACCTTCCCAGGTCAGATTCGGGATGGACTCCGGATCCCCCCCGGATTCAAGGGCATAGGGGGTATCGGGGAGTACCGCCTTGACGGACCAGAGTTCGGCATAGGCATCCGGGGAGGAATAGGCCCCCTTCATCTCATTGTATACTACCCCGGTGATCTGTAAGCCTTCAGGCCGGGACCCGGAGTTCCGCGGTAACGTTCCCCCGCCGGGGGCGAACAACAAACGGTGTCCCTCCTGCATAAAGGTCCACTCCGAAAGAAGGGGCCGGAATACCGCGTCCCCATAAACAGCCATCAGGTTGAAATAATCATGCTCATTGACGGAACTGGCGGGGTACAGGGTTTTATCGGGAAAGGTCCAGGCATTAAGGTAGGTCTGGAGGCTGCCCTGGGCCAGGACCAGGAAGGCGTCTTTTAGGGGGTAATTTTCCGAACCGCAAAGAACCGAATGTTCCAGGATGTGGGCAACCCCGGTGGAATCCTCCGGGATGGTGGCAAAACCAAAGGCAAAGAGGTTTTCCGGATCGTCGTTTAAGATATGGAAAACTTCGGCCCCGCTTTTCCGGTGCCGGGCCCAGATGCCGGCCGCTTCCAATTCCGGAAGATCCACCAATTCCAAAATTTCAAAACCACTGTCCAGGATCTGTCCTGTCCGCAACGTTGTATTCATACTACATCCTCATCATCCAGAAGTATAATCCGGCCTTCTTCCCGGTTTAATCTAAACCAGGCAAGAAAATCCCGGGCCGCCGCGTCCGCCTCCACCTTGGGAACCGGACCGATAAGTTCCGCTTCTTCCCGGATCATCTCCCGGCGGTTGGCGGACAGGTTGGCGTATATTTTTTCAACAAATTCCCCGGAACGGCCCTTGAGAAGCAGTACGATATCCCGGTTGGACATGGATCGGAATTTTTCCTGAAGGGGCCGGTCGTCGGCGCGGATCACATCCTCCAGGGTGTAGAGCCGTTCTTTTATATTCCTGCCCAGGCCGGGCTCTTTTTCCTCCAATTCCTGCAAAAGCCGGTCCCCAAAAGAGAAGTCCGAAGACTTGAGGATCGCCGTCAGGGCGCCCATCCCGTCAACCCTGATTTCCTCCGTGCCGCGGCTTATGGCCCGGGCTTTTTCCCGGAGAACCGCCGCCACCCGATCCAGGACTTCCGGGGAGCTTTGATTCAGGCGGGCGATCCGGAGGAGAATTTCGGTTTTCCGGTCCCCGGGGATGTGGGCCAGCATGGCGGCGCTTAATTGGGGGGATACCCGGGAGAGGACCACGGCGGAAGCCGCGGGGGATTCTTCCCGTAAAAGCAGGGCGAGTTGTTCCCCGGAAAAATCCTCTAAAAAAGCAAAGGGATTTTCCTTACTTTCCGGGACCGCCTGGGAAAGGTAGGTTTCGCCCTGGGTAGGACCAAAGGCGGCATATAAAAGCCGGCGGGCGGTTTCCACCCCCCCGCAGATTCCCCCGGAAAAACGATAACCGGAATCCAGGAAAGCCCGGAATTCCGCCAGAATTGACTCCGCCTCCTCGACGGTAATCCCCCGGATGGAGGCTATCTCTTTGGAAATAAGTTCCACCTGGTCTGATTCCAGCTTGGAGAGGATCCCCGCCGCCTCGTCCCCGCCTATGAGGATGAGGAATTTGGCTACCCGGCGGTATTTAGAATCCCCTTCCGGGGGCGGCGCCGGGGGTTTGGGGGGAAGACCGCCGGGGCGCCCGGCTTTGAGAAACCCTTTATGCGGGACATCTTCCGGGGCGGCCTTGAACAAGGCCGGCTCAACCGGAATTCGTTCGTTTTTAGCAGAATCCTTTTTTAGTAGAGTATGTTGGTATGCCGAAACAGCCTGAAGCTTGGAATGTTCCGGATTTGTATGCTTGTCCTTCAGTTTTACCCTCCCTTTTAGAGGTTTTTCAAAATCCCCTAATCTTGAAACAGCTTTATATTACTCTATTTTAAGGATATTACACAATTATGCCCAGGGATATAACTTGAGCGGCATCAAAACTCCGGTTTTGGGAAGATCTACGATTGAAAGTAAAAATTTAAAAAAATTCTTCAAATATTTATTGACATCCCATGCCAAGTAGGATAATTATAGATTAATACCAAGAGTCATAAAAAACTACAAAAACCTGGTGATTTTATAACACGATAAACCTCCGCACGATTTTGCCAGCATGAAAAAGAAGGAAGAATCGGTGTCTAATCTATTCTTTCATAGCAATGTTTTTATGGATCGGATGAATCAATCCTACCTGGAACGTCCCCGGTTGGATCGTCTTTTAGAGCAGGCGGTCCGGAACCCCATGGTCGTGGTAATTGCCGGGGCAGGGTACGGCAAGACCCAGGCGGTCTATTCCTTTGCCCGGAAGTATAACGCGATGACCGCATGGATGCAGCTTTCCCTTCAGGACAATTACCCCTGGCGTTTCTGGGAAAATTTTATCCAGGCGGCGGCCTTTGGCGATGAGGACGTCCTGTATAAGCTGGCTCATACCGGTTTTCCTGAAACAAAGCGGCAGTTTGATCGATACCTCGCTATCCCCCGGAAGGCCGTGGATCCGGGACGTAAATACATCTTTATATACGATGATTTTCATCTGATCCAGGATAAAAAAGTCCTCCAGTTTATGAAACAGTCGATCTCCCTTCCCTTTCCCAGTATTACCTCCATCCTTATTTCCCGGACCGAACCGGTCCTGGATTTGCGGGACATGGAAGCCCAGGGCAAGGTGTCCCGAATCACCGAGGTCGACCTCCGGTTCAGTGAGGAGGAGATCCACTCCTATTTTGAGATGCTGCATATCAGCCTGAGGGCCGAGGGTTTGCCGGAGTTGTACCGGGACAGCGAAGGCTGGGCTTTTGCCATACACCTGGTAGGATTGTCCCTCAAAAATGGCGCCGCCGCCACGGACTACGGCTGGTCTTCCCTGAGGCATAATATCTTCCCCCTGATCGAAAGGGAGGTGTTTTCCATTAATTCCCGGGAATTGCGGAAATTCCTCATCAAGCTCTCCCTGATCGATCATTATCCCCCGGGGCTTCTCGCCGAATTGATCCCGGACAAAAGCCTTATCGAAGAGCTGGAACAGGTAAACTCCTTTATCCGTTTTGATACCTATCTGAATGAATACCATATCCACCATCTGTTCCTGGAATTTTTAAGCGGCAAACAGGGGGAATTAACCGGGGAGGAGAAGAAGGAGGTGTACACCAAGGCCGCCCGGTGGTTCGCCGCCCATAATCTGCGGATGGCCGCCATTAGTTATTTTGAAAAAGCCGGAATCTACGACGAACTCTTCGATGTGGTATATGCCCTGCCCATGATTGTTCAGGATCGGACCGCCCAGTTCCTGCTGGATCTTATGGACCAGGCGTCCCGGGAGATGTACCAACGGTACCCCACCGCCTGGATCGTCCACGCCCGGATGCTCTTTACCCTGGGGCGTTTTGACGAGGCCCGGGCCGAACTCCGGGGGGTCATCGAGGAATACGAAGCCCTCCCCCCCTCGGCCTTTTCGGACCGGCTCCTCTCGGGGTGTTACCGGAACCTGGGTTTTGTCAGCCTTATCACCTGCGTCCATAACGGGCGATTCGATTTTGTCCCCTATTTTGAACGGGCCCTTTTTTATTACACCCGGACCCCCTACGAGATCGCCGCCCTGAAGGTTGCCGGCCTGGGTTCCTATGTATGCCGGGTGGGAAGCCCCGAAAAGGGGGAGATGGAACGGTTTATCGAGGCCGCTTCCAAGGCGATCACCTGCCTGGCGGTCTCCATGAACGGCTGTTTCTACGGCATGGACGATCTGGCCCGGGCGGAATTGACCTATTTCCGGGGGAACCTGGGGGAGGCGGAGAAGTTAGCCCGGACGGCCCTGGCCAAATCCCGGGAGCGGGACCAGTACGAGGTTGAAAACCGCAGCCTGTTCTACCTGCTCAGGATCAATTTGGCCTGGGGGAATTACGGGGAGATCCAGGAGATCCTCAAAGCCCTGGAAGCTCAGTTGAAGGTAACCGAATATCCCAACCGCCAGATATACTACGATATCATTATCGGCTGGTTTTATATTCAGATCCGCCAGGCCGCGAAACTCGCCTCCTGGTTGAAAAACGATTTTGAGGAAAGCGAACTCAATTCCCTGTTCCACGGAATGGAAAGCCTGGTGCGGATCAAATGGCAGGTCTTTGAAAAGCGTTACCCCGTTGCCCTGGCCGCCCTGGGGACCCGGGAAAACCAATACAGCCCGGGGGCCTTTCTGCTGGGCAAGATCACCATGAAGGTCCTGGAGGCGGTCTGCCTCAAGGAGATCGGGGATAAGCCGGGGTCCCTGGCGGCC
>JAITBE010000151.1 GCA_031283755.1 Spirochaetaceae bacterium | reverse complement strand
TCGGTAAAGGCCGCCTGTTCAAACCACATAGTAATCCTTCCTTGCCGTTTAGTATGAAACCCAAGATATCCCCTTAAGGCATCGCTAAAGATACCGCAACGTTCCGCTGTACAAAAACTCATTATATTATTTATGAGAAGCCTTAAAAACCCCTGGATGGGTTTCCAAAACTTAAATTGGGTGTTGTGTTTTTTTAGGGTTATGAGTGGGATTCAAAATCGGTGATTATACCCCCAGATAGATCCTGCCAGACCATCGGATTTGAAAACGGCCCTTTATAATAAAAAATTATAAAACATTCAAAAAATTTTATATTTCTTTCTTTCCGTAAAAGGCTTTATCATGTCTATATTATTTCTGTAGGAGGAAGATATGAACAAGATGATTTTTAAAATCACGACACTTTTTATCATGCTGGTTCTTTGCGGGGGATTGGCCGCCGCCGGGGCTCAGGGGGATCAACAAAAAGAAAATTACGATCTTACTGTGATGTCTGTTGATACCACCAATCCTAAATTTGCCGAATGGAAGGCCGATGCCGAGGCCGCGACGGGGCTTAAAATCAATTTTATCGCCACTCCCACCGACCAGGATACACGCCAGCAAAAGGTAACCACCATATTGTCGTCGGGGGATACTTCCATTGACATCCTTGAAGTAAACGATGAAATGCTTTCGGCTTTTAAAAATACCGGATGGCTTGAACCGGTGCAGGGCAAGGTTATTACCCCCGAAATTATGGCCCAGCTTCCCCAGGCGTTTGTCAAGGACATGATGACCGCAAGAAACGGCGATATCGTGGGAATCCAAAAACATAACGGCTATTTGGCCCTTTGGGTAAACCAGGAAATTCTAAACGAAGTGGGAATTCCGGAAATTAAAACCAAGGACGACTGGATTGAATTCTGTAAACGCGCCAGTGTTAAACCGGGCCGTTACGGATACGGTGGCTCCTGGGAAAAGACCTATGTGTTCAATGAAATCGGTACCTTTGTAAATCTTTTCGGCGGGGATTATTTTGACTGGACCAACCCCCGTAACCGGGAGGCCCTGCAGTTCATGTATGACATGGTGAATATCTGGAAAGTAACACCGATTGATCAGATCGCGGACCGTTATGAGCAGATGAGCCAGAAGTTCATTGATGGTAAATACGGTATGTTGTTCATGTGGGGCGCCGGCGGCGACTATGACGCGGCAGGCATGCGGGGCCCGGATAAGATCCATATAGCCCAAATGCCTCAATTCAACACTAGAAGTGCTTTTGCCGATTCGTGGTATTATGTGCTTAACAAGGCGTCAAAGCACAAAGAGGCGGCTTTCAAATTTATGCAATACCGGCAAAGCAAAGAAGGCATGATGGCAAACTTTAATTACTTTGATTCATGGCCTGCCCGGAAGGATGTGGCGGACTTGATCCCCGATGGCAACTTCCTTAAAGCCACATACAAGGTTTACGCCGATACTACGGTAATCCGCGGCCGGCCTATGCTGCCCCAGAGCATGGAATTTATCACCGATATGGGTACCATATTCCAGGCGTATGTGCAGAATAAAATAAGTCTGGATGATTTTTGCAGGCAAGCACAGGGATTTGTGAACAAATACCGTCAGTAAGCCCAGTGTTTTAGGGAAGGTGTTTTAAAAAAGCGCCTTCCCTGTTTTTATTTTCGGGGAAAAACAATGGAAATTCAAACTGGAAAAAGCAAACGAAATCTGATAATAATCGGATGGTTATTTATACTTCCCGCATTTTTGATCCGGGCGTTTACCACGGTTTATCCTATTATTATGACTTTTGTTAACAGCCTTTTTGATATACGGCTCCTTTCCGGTATCCGTGAATTTGTGGGTTTAAAAAATTATGTAACCGTTTTCGCTGATCAAAAAGTCAGGACCAGCATATCATTCACTGTTATGTTTGTACTGGTATCAATGGTTTTTCATATATTTTTCGGGATTATCCTCGCCCTTATTATGAATATAAAATTTAACGGAAAACGTTTTCTTAGAACCATTGTGCTTATACCATGGGCTATGCCGGCCATCGTTATCGGAATGGCCGCTAAATGGGCCTTTAACAACGATTATGGACTTGTTAATGATTTTATCCGGTGGTTTGTTCCGGATTTTCAGCTCCACTGGCTTATCAATACCCTTTCGGCCAGGTGGTCGGTTATCGCCATGGATCTCTGGAAAGATCTGCCCTTTTTTTCGATATTGATTCTGTCGGGACTCCAGTTCATTTCCCTTGAGCTTTATGAAGCGGCTACGGTTGACGGCGCCAGTCCTATACAATCCTTTTTTTATATTACGCTGCCTCTTATTTTCCGCAATGTTATTACCCTTTGTATACCCTTTACCATGTGGAGGCTTATCACCTTCGACTTGGTGTATTCCATGACCGCCGGAGGGCCCGGAGAAGATACGGCGCTTATTGCCTACCGTATTACCACCGAGGTTTACACTAATCTAAATATAGGCTATGGGTCTACTCTGGCAATATATCTTTTTGCGGTAATGGTATTATTCAGTATTGGCAATATTAGACTCTTAAAGAAAGTGGATTTCTAAAGATGATAGGTGATGCGATGAAAACAAACAAACGTAAAATAATGATTGCCGCCGGGCACTGGATTATAACCTTTTTTGTGGCCTTTCTAATCCTCTTTCCCCTCTATTGGATATTTATTTCTTCTATAACTCCGCCGGGTGAACTTTTTGATAGTCCTATCGACTATACACCGGATCATCCGACGCTGGCAAGTTATATCTATCTTGTTTTATACGCCGGCCTTTTAGAAAAAGTCAAAAATACCCTTATCATTATCGGCACTTCTCTTACCTTAAGTACGGTGGTTTGTGTTCTGGCGGCGTATGGATTCTGCCGATTTAAATCCCGGGGGATTAATTTGGTTTTTGCTTTCATCATGGCAAGTATGCTTATTCCCGATGTGGTCACTGCCAGGCCGCTTTACGATTTTATGCGCAAGGCTGGTCTTTTTGATACCTTTCCGGGCCTGATCATTCTTTATATAAGCGGTATTCTTCCTTTTTCAGTTATCGTACTTACCAATTTTGTGCGGGAAATACCCATGAGCCTTGAAGAAGCGGCGGCGATTGACGGCGCGGGGGTTATGCAGATACTTTTTAGAATAACCATGCCCCTTATGAAACCCGCTATCGCAACTATATGCATCATTAATTTTATTTCCTGTCTTAATAATTTTTTTACTCCCCTGTATTATTCCAATGGAATTTCGGTGCTTTCTACCGCTATTACCCAACTACCGTTGCGGGATAATATGTATTCAGTCCCTTGGGATTTGGTAAGTGCCATGGGCTGGATTATCATTTTTCCGATTATTATTTTTGTTGCTGTTTTTGAACGGCGTATTATGGACGGCATCATGGCCGGCGGAATTAAATCGTAATTGACCGGGAGATTTTATGGATTTTTGTAATAATCTGGGCGGCCTTATCAGGGAAAAGCACGGCAGAAGCCGGGTAATCAACGCGGAAAATCCCCAGGGTGAAAAGGGGAGGGGAGGGACTGTCGCCAGTGCGCTGGGATCGTCGCGTAAAGGGAGTCCCTGCATACGGGGGCTGGAAAGCGGAAAGACCTATGCGCTGGCGGAAATGGATGGACCCGGGGTTATTCAACACATATGGATTACCGTGACAGACCGCACGGATCAGGACTATTATGTTCTGCGGGATCTGGTTCTAAGAATGTATTGGGATGGAGAGGATAATCCTTCGGTAGAAGCGCCCTTAGGGGATTTTTTCTGTTGTGGTTTTGCCCGGGGCTGTGATGTAAATTCTCTGCCCATAGTGGTTAATCCTAAACGGGCCATGAATTCCTATTTTCCCATGCCCTTTCGGAAAAAGGCAAAAATAACCATTGAAAATCAGCATGCCGCAATAGTACCCGCTTTTTTTTACCAGATTGATTACTGCCTTTACGATGAATTACCTTTCGATACGGTTTATTTCCATGCCCAATGGCGCAGAGAAAGGCTTACCCAAAAGCAAAAGGACTATACCATTGTGGAAGGGATTAAAGGGAAGGGGCACTATGTGGGAACCTATTTTGCCTTAACTACCCTGGAAAGATATTGGTGGGGAGAAGGGGAAATAAAATTTTATCTTGACGGCGATCGTGAGTATCCGACGATTTGCGGAACCGGTACGGAAGATTACTTTGGCGGCGCATGGAGTTTTGGAGCTTTAGATAACAATAACAGAACAATTGAGCGGACCTATACGACTCCTTTTTTGGGATATGTTTATTATTCCTGCCATGACACCGAAGTTTTTAATCCCTATCATAATGACGATACCATGCCTCAGCGCGGTTTTTACCGCTGGCATATTATGGATCCCGTACTTTTTGAAAAGGATTTGCGGGTTACCATTCAGCAAATCGGTGTATGTCATAAGGGCCTCTTTGAACGGCAGGATGATGTCGCGTCTGTGGCTTATTGGTATCAGAGTGAACCCCATAATGTTTTTCCGGTGTTTCCCCGGGTAGAAGATCGCTGGCCAAGATAAAAATCAATACCAACAGGGGGTGTGGCGTGGCGCAAAACATAAAGGACTATTATCGGCCTATTTATCATATAACCCCGCCTTCGGGTTGGATGAACGATCCAAACGGTCTCATTCAATTCCGTGGAAAATATCATGTGTTCTATCAGCATTATCCCTGCGTGCCGGAAGACGGGCCGAAACACTGGGGACATGTAATAAGCGATGATTTAGTTCATTGGAAGCACCTTCCCATTGCTCTTACGCCGGATACAGATTATGAAAAAGGATGCTGGTCGGGAAGCGCCGTAAATAACCATGACGAATTGACACTGATATATACAGCCCATGATGAAAACCGGAAACCAAAACAGGTTCAATGTATCGCTTTCAGCGGCGACGGCGTCAATTTTACAAAATATGAAAAAAATCCCGTAATTTCCGGACCACCAGAAGGTTTTGGAGAAGATTTTAGGGATCCAAAGGTTTTTCGTTATGGGGAATGGTGGTACATGGTTGTAGGGTGTACTAAAAAGAGCGAGGGGGGGATACTGCTCTACGGATCCCAAGACCTCCGCGTTTGGGACTGTTTCGGCAGGATCTGCCAATCTAACGGAAAACAAGGAACCATGTGGGAGTGTCCGGATCTTTTTGAACTGGAAGAAACCTGGGTGCTGCTCTGTTCGCCTATGAACATGGAAGGTTCAAAATGTATTTTTATTTCAGGGACCATAGATCTTCAATCCTGCGAAAAAAAAAGTTTATTAAATTTGTTTGGAAACCTCAGTTTAGAAACAAATCTCGTTAAAGATACCGCAATTTTACAGCCGGCTGACCAGAAATTTGTTGGCGAGAAATTACAAGACCGGTTCGACAATCAGCCGGGTTGTCAGACATGCCTATTTGTTCAGAAAGATTGGCAGGATGTTGATTATGGTCTTGATTTTTATGCACCTCAGACTTTTATGGATGACAAGGGAAGACGTATCCTTATCGGCTGGATGGATATGTGGAACAGCGAACATATCACCCGCAAAGACGGCTGGATAGGGGTTCTCACCTTCCCGCGGGAATTGTACCGCGAAAACGGAATGATACGGCAGAGGCCTGTAGAGGAAATTTCTTTGCTCAGGAAAAAATGTTTTTGGAACGGAAGTATTTCACTCAAGAGTGGACAAAAGGGAAACCTAAAGGCTATTTCCGGTGAGAGTATGGAGTTTGTCTTTACCGTTCCCGGTACGGCCAAAGGATATTTAAACCTTTGCCTGCGGGCTTCCGAAAACCGGCAGGAAAAAACCCTTTTGGTCTACGATTTCGCGTCTCATACTTTTATCGTGGATAAGCGGCAATCCGGTGTTGGAAAACCCGATTATAGAGAGATCGCAATTGGAGCGGATGAAAAAATAACGGTTCATATATTGATGGATAAATCATCGATTGAATATTTTCTCTCAGGCCGCGCCGTAAGCTGCCGTATCTATCCCGATCCGTCGTCGGTTTTCTGTGATATTTCTATTGACGGGGATGATGTTTTGATTCCCGACCTGCGGATTTATGAGCTGGGCTGAGATGCTGAAAAACCTCAATCGATACTTTTTTGTTCGTTTAGCCTCCGGTATTCAGATGGGTTTAAACCTATCTTCTTTTTGAAACTGGTGCTAAAGTAATATTGGTTGGAATATCCTGTTTTATCACTGATCTCCTTGATAGATAAACCGCTGTTTTTAAGCAGATAGCAGGAGGTTTCAATACGCACGGTTGTTATCTCTTCGCTTATATTAAGGCCTGTATGTTTTTTATAAAGGGCGGAGAGATAGGCGGGGCTCAAATTGACTGAATCGGCAACATCGTTTAGGCAAAGCAGCGAGTTTTCATAGTTTTTTAATATATAATTCAGGGCCACATCGCAGATAGTTCCATAATAGGTTCTTTCCGAATCGTCAATTTTTTTACATGCGGCTCTGCATATTTCCTCAAGCCAGGTAAATATTTCAAAGCTTGAATGAAACATATCCGGATCCGAATAAAGTCTCGATATTTCAGCTTCTATATCCTGGGTATTAACACCCACTTTGATCAGGGAATTAATCAGTTTGCTTACGAGAAGACAGACGCGGAGGAAAAGGGCATTTTTGGTTATTTTATTCCGGTTCAACTTTTGTTCCAGTTCCCTGATCCAGCAGGCCATGGCCGATGCATTTTTTTGATAAAGCAGGGTAACTATTTCATTGTCCTGGTCCTCGGGGATAAGAAAGTTGTTGTTCTGGCGGAATTCAAAATCCCTGGCATCAAATATTTTTTGTTGAGGAAGAAAAAAACGGTTTTCCAGGACTTTATTCGCTTCTTCACCGGAGCTGCTGATATTCCAGATGGAATTTACCGCCGTACCTATTCCGGCGATTATGTTTAGTTTACACCCCTCGCCACATCGTTCCTCGAGGACGACCATGATGCGGTAAATTTCCTTCTGAAAGGCGGAACGGCAGGAAAAATCGGCTCCTATGATACAAAAAAACCGTTGAAATCGTCAACTATATAGCAGATACCCATATTTTTCGTCAAGTTGATAATTTCGTTTTGCATATCAAACTGCTGTACGTAATAACGTTGAATTCCGGTCTGGTTTTTTATTTCTTCCGCATTCTCAATAATTATTTTAATACAGGTGTAGTAATTAAAATTTAATTTCAACCCAAAATATTCAGGGTATTTTTCAAGATGATATTTTGCTTCGTCACTTTTAAGATGAAGAAGCTTATAAAAGAAGTTTGCTAAAATAGTGGGCCTGCTTTTCTCTATTATCTCCAGTACGTTTTTTTCATGGTCAATTTCTTCAAAAGCCTTTTTTATCTTTTTTGTAAGATATGCGTAATCTATGGGCTTTTCGATATAATCAAATGCTCCGATACGCAAAGCCTGTTTTGCGTATTCAAATTTATCAAAAGCGCTGATAAAGATAATTTTTATCTGAGGGTTCCATTTGACAAGCTCATTGGCAAGTTCAAAACCATTCATTCCCGGCATTTCAATATCCGCGATAGCCAGGTCAATGGCTTCCGAGCCCAGTTTTTGTATAGAACCACCGTCATTTAATTTTTCGATAACTTGGGCATTAAGCTGTTTCCAGTCTATGTTATTGTTTATTCCCTCGACGATAAATATATTATCATCGGCTATTAAAACATTCTTCATGTTCATCCTCGTTGAGTATTTGCTTAAATTCAATTCTGACACAGGTCCATTCTCCGGCCTTGCTTTCTATGGTTATGTTCCCTGAACCGTAGAGGGGATTTGATATTCTGGCGTTGACATTATAAAGTCCGATATGCCGATCAAAATCATTGGAACACCTGTTTTTAAGGTTTTCCTGAAGGACAAAAAGATAACATTCGTTTATGCCGATGCCGTCATCGAAGATGGTAATTATCACCGTATCCTCACCGTAACGGCAGTCCACTTTTATATGCATTTTTTCCCGGGGATTAACAAAACCATGAAGCAGTGAGTTTTCCAATATCGGCTGGAGGGTAAATTTTCCGATTTTAAAATGCTCAATTCCATCTTCGTAGTTTATATCCCAGGTTAATACCCCTTTGCGGCAAAGCGATTCGATTTGAAGATAAAGACCAGCTATTTCAAGTTCTTCCTTCAGGGGGATCAAATCCCTGTCTTTGCGGAGCAGCAGACGGTAAAAACGGGTAAGGGCGTTTATCATCTGCTCCGCCGTATCTTTTTTCCCTAATGAATAGCAGGTATGGATAGAACCGAGGATGTTATATAAAAAATGAGGATTTATCTGGGATTGAAGCACTTGATAACGAAGACGTTCCTCCCCAAGGGTAAGGCTGAGTATATTGTCAATATTTTTCTGAATAATCGTTATCATGTTTGTATACGCCTCGGCCAGGGAATCAAATTCATCCTTATAGGGAGAATTTAAATTAAAATGATGTGCTATATTTTTTACTGTGATAGTATTGTCGAATAGTTGAAGGGATTCCACGGAACAGGAGAGTATTTTGAGTTTTTTGGTCAGGGTTTTGGAGACCATACAGGTGATGTATATGGTAAGAGGAATCATAATAACCAGAATAATCACAGTGAAACGCAGGAGCCGCAGCGCCTGTTCTGTCAGGTAAGAATAGGGTATTTCTGATATAAGGTATAACCCATTGTCAAACTGATCCGCGAAAACCGGATTAGCTCCCAAATAAACGGTAGCCTTGTTTGATGTGTTAATTGTTTTCAATTTTTTGTAGGGAAAACTACCGCCTTCTATCGAAGGATTAGTATGGGCAACTATGATTCCTTCCTGATTTACAAGATAATTTGTAATAGGAACGCCTGAAAAAAAATTCCTGAACTGATCGCCTATTGTTTCGGTAAGGATACAGGAAAAAAGGGCATATTTTATTTCAGCGCCTATGCTGTAAGCTCTGACGCATAATAAGGCGTTTACCGGTTTAAGATCCCTGGCAATGACAATGGGGAATTGAAGATCTTGCCGGTAAAGCCATTGTGAAGAAATGCCTATACCCGTAAGCTGTTCGCTGTTTATCTTGTATCTTATCAGATCCGATATCGGAAAAAAAGTAAGACCCTCATTACTGACAAACATATTTGCCGGAAGAAATACGCAGGTGTTGTACAGATCAAAAATATCGGTGAGGATCGTAATGGACTGTCGCGCGTTGGTAAAATAATCCAAATATTCCGAAATTGGATAGAGGGGCTTATTCATAAGCACATAGAGGTGATTTTCGGTTGAGTCGCATACGTTTTCCATTTTGCCGAATATCGAATTCAGATTTTGCCGCAGTTGTGAATGAGAAACAGAAACTGATTCAAGGATCTTGTCTTTTGCGATATTGAGGGCGGACGCGTAACCGACAGAACCGACAATAATAATCGGGATTACTGAACAAAGGAGGGATGATATTATCAGTCTTATTATAAAGCTGCCGAATATTTTTCTCAGCCTCTGCCATATATTCATCTTTTTTTCCGCCGTAGTAGACTAAAAAAGAACTATAAGTTTCCGGAATACGGAGGCGGACTCTACAGGTAGTGAGCGGGATAAATTCAGCCCTGTCCCCTCCGTTAATATCCGGAAACGGCTAAAGCGCCGGACGCTCTATCAATAACCAGACCAGCCGGCACTCTTCACCGCCGTCGTTGAAACTGATGTGTTCCTCCCCTGCCGGGATAAAAGTGGCGGAGGGCGCTTTCGCCTCGAAGACTTTATTCCCGATCTTTGCTTTTATCGTACCGGAGAGTATAAAGGCGTATTCATCCTCCTGGTGTACCGCCGGCGGAGCGACTATGCCTGGAGGAAAAACCCCGTACCCCATGTGTACCCCCGCACCTGCGGGGGCGCCGTTAAAAAAATCGGTCATCTCTATGCCGTCAGGCCGTAGGATGTGGGGCAGTTTGTCAAATTCACGGATTACCATAATTTTACCTCTTGACCGCTTGTATATCGAAGCTTTCGGGGTCTATCACGACGCCGTAATCTTCCACTGCCTGGGCGATAGAAATGTACCCATTTTTTACGTCCAGCCGTACCTTTTCGGGATCCCTCTTTTTTGGGTCCCCGTAACCGCCTCCGGAACAAGTGACCATCCGGACCACGTCGTCTTTGTTCAGAACGGTTTGGGCCGTTATCCCCAAGGGACCTTCCCCCCTGCCGTCGGCACGGATAAATTCAAAGTAGTTATAGGAGCCGTCTCTGCCCCCGGCGGCACCCCAGGCGGGGAATTTATTACGCCCAAAGGATGCCGAAAAGAACTGCCCGTCTGTGAGGGCCCGGTAAGAGCGGACCGCCCCGGACCCGCCCCGGAACTCACCGGCCCCGGCGCCGTCGGTATGCAGGTTATATTCATCGATACGGATGCCGTAACGGACCTCCGCCATCTCCACCGGTACGTTGTAGGTTTCCCCGTCTCCAACACAGAACTGGCCCACCTCACCGTCCTTTCCCCGGGAAGCGCCCCAGCCGCCGCCGGTAGGCTCCACAATCAGGAATGGCTGACCGGAACGGTGATGAAGCCCCGAGAGGATCACCGCGCATACCGACAACATGTGTCCGGCGCCGAGATATTCGGGGAACACCGGGGCCAGAGCCTTCCAGACGGTGTCCAGCGCGTAGAGCATACTCTCGAAGTAACAGGACGTTGGGGCCGGGGCGTCGCATTTCAGCACCGAACCCTCCCCGGCAATGACCCGCATGGTACGGAAAACACCATCGTTGACGGAAAGGCCGGGATTAATAATGGACATATAAGCCACCTTGACCCCGGCGCAAAGGGAGCTGTAGCCGGTATTAATGGGACTGGCTACCTGGGGGTTGCTGCCGCTGAAATCGGCGGTGAATCCCCCTTCATCAATAGTTACCTTTACCTTGATCTTCACCAGGCTGCCATGGCCGTCATCATCCATAAATTGTTCTGCCTCGTAAACCCCCCGGGGCATCTCCGCCAGCCGTGACCGGGCGGCCATTTCCCCCTGATCCATCAACCGGGCCATGGACTTGAGCAGGACTTCCTTACCGTATTTATCACAGAGTTCCACCAGGCGGGTAAATCCGGTACGGAGGGAAGCTATCTGCCCCCACATATCGCCGTTGGCGGAAACGGGAAACCGCACATTCACGGCGATGATGTCGGTCAGGGTCGTATTGATCTCTCCGGCGTCCACCAGCTTTACCCCGGAAAAGCGCAGCCCTTCCTGAAAAACCTCGGTAGAATTGGTAGTAAAGGAACCCGCCGCCATGCCTCCGATATCGGACCAGTGGGCTTTGTTCCCCACAAAGGCGATGAGTTCCCCCTGATAAAACACTGGCATCACCATACCGATATCGGACAGGTGGGTGCCGCCTCCCATATAGGGATCGTTGATGATATAAACATCCCCGCTTTTCATGGATCCCTTGCCGAATTTCCGGATAATTTCGCCGATCATCGGGGATATCATGCCGATAAAACCACAGGCGCCGTTACCCTGGGTCAGGAGATCCCCCTTCGCGTCGGCAATACCGCAGGCGTAATCCAGGGTTTCGTATATGATCGGGCTCATCGAAGTCTGGGCAAAGGCGTAAAACACCTCATCACCGATGGCGATGAGTGAATCCTTTACAATATCAAGGGTTACCGAATCAACCGCGGCCATATTATTTCACCTCCGTTTCTATAATCAGGTTGCCATATTCATCCACCCGAAGGGTTTGCCCGGCGCTGACCAGGGTGGCGGCGGCCTTTTCTTCGATCAGAGCGGGTCCTTGCAGCTTGACTCCGGCGAAAAGGGCCTCCCGATCATAAACGGGGGTATCCTGCCAGCCGTCCCGGGTGAAATACACCCGCCGCCGTTCTTTGATCGCCTCTTCAACCGGCCCCTGCCGGATCGGCAGTTTGTGGAGTTCCGGCTTATCCATCCGTCCGTGGGCAGCCAAATGGAGGTTGACGATCTCCACCGGCGTCCCCTCCAGCCGGTAGGTGTAATAGTGTTCGTGGGTTTCGTGAAACCGTTTGATGATTTCCGCCTTCGCCGCCTGGTCCCAGGAAGGGGCGGGGGTTTGGATCTTCACTGTATGTTCCTGCCCGGCGTAACGCATGTCGGCGTAATAGTCATAGAGCATATCCGTTACGCCGTGGGCGGCAAAATCTTCCCGGGCGGTTACCAGCAGGGTTTCCCACAAACGGTCAAGTTCCTGGGGAAGGGCTTCGTCAAGGAGACTTATCTTGGTGCGGATGTAGTCGTGGCGAATATCGGTCATCAACATACCCCAGGCGGAGAATACCGCGGCGGCTACGGGGATCACTATTTTTCGGATTCCCAGTTCCCCGGCTAGGGCGGCGGCGTGCATGGGTCCTCCTCCGCCAAAGGCGACCAGGGTAAATTCCCGGGGATCGTAGCCCCGGCGCACGGATATTAACTTGAGGGCGTTATACATATTCGATTCCGCCACCCGGATAACGCTGACCGCCGCTTCCTTCACGTCCATACCCAGAGGGCTGCCGACCCGCTTCTTCAAGGCCGCTTCCACGGCGGCCATGTCCACGGTTCCTTCAAAATTGACCGGGGAGAGCCGTCCCGCCACCAGGCACGCATCGGTCGTAGTCGGCTCAAGGCCGCCCCGGCCGTAGGCGACCGGACCCGGCAGCGCCCCCGCGGACCGGGGTCCCACCTTCAACGAGCCCGTATCGTCGATCCACGCGATGGAACCGCCGCCGTTTCCTATTTCCACAATATCAACCACGGGAATCATAATGGGATATCCGGCATTACGGTCATTCCGTTCAATACGGTAACTGGTAGTGATCTTCACCTCCCCCCGATCAATAAGGGAACATTTAGCGGTGGTACCCCCCACATCAAAGGCGATGAGCTGACCCTCTCCCAGGGCCTTCCCCAGTACGGCGGCGCCGAAGACCCCGGCTACGGGACCGGACTCCACCATGTTGATAGGGGTGGTTTTCGCGCCCCCAAAAGGAGTGGTCCCGCCGTTGGACTGCATAAAAAATTTTCCCGACCGCACTCCCGCCTTGTCCAGTTCCTGTTCCAGGTTGTGGATATACCGGGACGCCACAGGGCCCACATAGGCGTTCAGGGCAACGGTGGAAGTCCGTTCATACTCCCGCCATTCCCGGGTTACCTGTCCCGAAGGGGTGATAAAAACCCCCGGCAGCAGGTCCTGCAGAACCGCCGCGGTCTGCCGCTCGTGAATATCATTGGCATAGGAATTGATAAAACAGATTGCTACCGCTTCTACTCCTTCTTTTTTTAGGACCTCCGCCGCCTTGACCACATCTTCCCGGTTCAGAGGTACGAGGATCCCGCCTTCCGGGGACATACGCTCCTCAACTTCAAAACGGAGGTAACGGGGGATAAAAGGCCGGGGCTTGGAAAATACTAAATTGAAGAGATCCGGCCGGTTACACCGGGCGATTTCAAGTACATCCCGAAAGCCCTTGGTGGTGATAAGGGCGGTTTTGGCCCCCTTCCGTTCCGTTAACGCATTGATGATAGTGGTGGTACCGTGGATAAAGGCGCTTGTTCCGGCGGGATCCAGCCCGCTTTTTTCCAGCACCTGAATGACCCCCCGTTCAAAATCCGGCGGGGTGGTGTCCCCCTTGACCGTATACACCTTTCCCTGCTGGTCTAAAGCCACCAGGTCCGTAAAGGTTCCGCCGATGTCTGTCGCAATCCGCATAGATCCACCTCCTCGTCATATCAGGGAACTATGGGTATAGTTTACTTTACCCTTGTGAATTCGTCTATATTAAGCATTTCATTATCTTAAGAACCAGGCCTTCTCGGAAATCTGTGGTGAAGGTGAGATCCTTCCCCGATGCGGAGACACGCCGGCCTTGATAATAGGAACCGCCGGTACTAGACAGGGGTTGTTCAAAAACCGAGTCTGCCTTGACTTGCGCCAATGTTCTTTATGTATCCTGTTGCTCTCTTGTCACGTTGGGCTTTCTTTATTTATTTTATAGATATGGATTATGAAAAGTTAACTATCAAAGCCCAGGAAGCGTTGAACGACGCCTCCGCCATCGCCCAAAAGGAAGATCATTCCCAGGTAGAGATCGAACATTTACTTTTGGCCCTGCTCAAACAGACCGATGGGATAGTCCCGCCCATCCTGGAACGGATCGGAGTAGATATCCCCCAGATCATCCGGGATGTCGAAGTCCTGGCGGCGGCAAGCCCGAAGATCTACGGCGAGGCGGCGCAGCTCTTTTTTTCATCCGCCGCTTCCAAGGCCCTGGCCAAAGCCGAAGCTGAGGCGGCATCCCTCAAGGATGAATTTGTTTCCACCGAACATATCCTCCTTGCCGTCGCGGCAGGGGAGGGGAAGGCGGCGGAACTCCTAAAAAAAGCGGGGGTTACTAAAAACGGGATCCTCGCCGCTTTAAAGCAGGTTCGGGGAAACACCCGGATCACCGACCAAAACCCCGAGGGCAAGTACCAGGTTCTGGACAAGTACTGCCGGGACCTGACCGCCCTGGCCCGGCTGGAAAAACTCGATCCGGTGATCGGCCGGGACGAGGAGATCCGCCGGGTGATGCAGGTCTTATCCCGGAGGACCAAGAATAACCCGGTGCTCATCGGGGAACCCGGGGTGGGAAAGACCGCCATTGCCGAGGGCCTTGCCCGGCGGATCGTGGCGGGGGATGTCCCCGAGGGTCTTAAGGGGAAAAAACTCCTCTCCCTGGATTTGGGCGCCCTGGTGGCCGGGGCGAAATTCCGGGGGGAATTTGAGGAGCGCCTTAAAGCGGTAATCCACGAGATCCAGGCTTCCGACGGGAAAATTATCCTCTTTATCGACGAACTCCACACCCTGGTAGGAGCCGGGGCCGCCGAAGGGGCCACCGACGCCTCCAACCTCTTAAAGCCTGCCCTGGCCCGGGGAGAGCTCCGGTGTATCGGGGCCACCACCCTGGACGAGTACCGTAAACATATCGAAAAAGACGCCGCCCTGGAACGGCGTTTCCAGCAGGTTTATACCGCGGAACCATCGGTGGAAGATACCATTGCCATCCTCCGGGGGCTTAAGGAACGATACGAGGTACACCATGGGGTGCGGATCAAGGACGAGGCCCTGGTAGCGGCCGCGGCCCTTTCGGATCGGTATATCACCAGCCGCTTTTTGCCGGATAAGGCCATTGACCTCGTGGACGAAGCGGCGAGCCGCCTCAAGATGGAACTGGACAGCCGTCCTACGGAGTTGGATAAGCTGGAGCGGAAACTGCTGCAGCTTTCTATAGAACGGCAGGCCCTGTCCCGGGAAGAGGATGAGGCCTCCCGGGATCGCCTGGGAAAACTGGAAAAGGAAATCGCCGATCTTGGCGCCGAACGGGATGCCATGAAAGCCCGGTGGGAAAGCGAAAAAAAGGATATCCAGGGAATTCGGGATCTGAAGCAAAGAATTGAGGAACTCAAAATCGAAGAAACCCGGTATGAACGGGAGGGAAATTTATCAAAGGCCGCGGAGGTTAAACACGGCCGGATCCCCGAGGCCCAAAAAAAGCTCAAGACCCTCAGCGACCAAATGGAAGAGAAACGGGGGGAATCGGCCCTGCTCCGGGAGGAGGTGAGTGAGGAGGATATAGCCCAGGTGGTATCCACCTGGACGGGGATCCCTGTCTCAAAAATGCTTTCCGGGGAACTGCAAAAATATCTGGATTTGGAACAAGTCCTTTCCCAGCGGGTAGTAGGTCAGGAGGCGGCGGTGGAGGCCGTAGCGGATGCCATCCGGCGGAACAAGGCGGGGCTCTCCGACGCGGCCCGGCCCCTCGGTTCTTTCCTCTTTTTAGGTCCCACCGGGGTAGGCAAAACGGAACTTGCCAAAACCCTGGCGGAATTCCTCTTTAATGATGAGAAGGCTTTGACCAGGATAGATATGAGCGAATACGGGGAAAAACACTCGGTGAGCCGTCTTATTGGAGCGCCCCCGGGATATGTGGGGTATGAACAGGGGGGGCAGCTCACTGAGGCGGTACGGCGGCGGCCCTATAGTGTGATCCTTTTTGATGAAATCGAAAAGGCCCACCCGGAGGTGTTTAACGTGTTCCTCCAGATCCTTGATGACGGCCGCCTTACCGATGGCCAGGGGAGGGTGGTGGACTTTAAGAACGTGATCATCATTATGACCAGTAATTTGGGTTCCGACCTGATCCTGGAGACGAAAAAAAGTGAGGATATCAAAGGAGCTTTGATGGAACTCCTTAAACAGAACTTCAGGCCGGAATTTTTAAACCGGATCGATGAAACGGTAATTTTTAACCGCCTGGGCAGAGCCGAGATAGCCCGGATCGTAGAAATTCAACTTGCCCATCTTGCAGGACGGTTGGCGGAACGGAAAATAACCCTCGCGGTAACCAGGGCTGCCCGGGAACTCCTCGCGGAACGGGGATATGATCCCCTCTTTGGGGCGCGGCCTCTGAAACGGACTATCCAGGCAGATCTGGAAAATCCTCTGGCGAAGATTATCATTGCCGGAAAAATTAGGGAAGGAGATCGGGTTACGGCGGATATAACCGAACCCGGTGGGGAAACCTTGAGTTTTAAAAAAGGCTAAATCCGGTTGTTTCAAAACCAACCGGATTTGGAAGCGGTCTTCAGGGACAAGAGGGATCTCCCTTTGCCCCGGATTGTACCTTAATTGACGGATACTCCGAAAGCGTCTATAGTTAAAGAAATGGGAATTTTAAACAGCCAAAGAATAACAGAGTATTATGAAAGATATAAATCTATTGAGGTAACCTTTACCAAAGAAATCATCCAGGTTACGGGACTGATCGCCCAGCAGGTATATCTCAAATGTATCGGTGATTTTTGGCCCTGTGTTCTGTTTTCCTCTTCTTTTCAGGGCGCCAAGGTGGTGGCGAATATCAAGTCTGGTCTACTTGAAAAACTCAGGCAGGCTAATAATTCGGCGAGTCTTCGGTTGTGTTTTAAAAACGCCGACTCCAATTCTCCGGTGACATTTTTTGTTTCCACCCGTTCACAGGGATACGCTCCCTACGGCGGTTCCAAGGATGTGGCGGTATTTACCCTTCAATTTACCCAACGTCCCCCGGATGACCTCATCGAAATCATGGGACGGCTGCTGGATGCCAACATTAATTCGAAAAAACGCCGGGAGGAACGGATCCCCATTACCACCGATTCTGTCCGTAAATTACGGCTTATTTCTAAAGAGACTATTTCCTTTATTCAGGGTGTACCCCGGCGTTGTATATTACGGGATCTTTCCTTCTCCGGGGCAAAACTCATTATGATGGGGGTGGCTAAATTTTTGGTAGACAAGGAATCGGCCCTGCGGATAGACTTTGACGATCCCCAGGAAAGTTATCTTATGCGGGGAAAATTTATCCGGTCGGAGATTGTGGAGGGCAGGAAGGATCTGCTCGCCCCGGTTATGCTTTTTGATGAAACCTTGGTGCCCATGGGGTATAAGATACGGCTCAATGATTTTCTTAGTCAGATCCGGGTGGATAACCGGGGAGGAGACCTTCAGGGCGCCGAGGCTCGGCGTCAGGGTGCCGGAGAGACCAAGGCTCCGGAGCCTGGCCCCGAAAGAATAGCCGATCAGGATTCCCCCGGAGAGCAAACCGATCCCCCAAAGGATATGGCCCCGGAAAAAACAGCTTTGGAGTAACATGAATAGACCCGCCGGTTCTAACCGTATCGTCTTTTTATCGGTCCCCGAATCTCTTCGCGGACAGGTTGAGTCCGGGGGAGACTTTGTTATTGATCCCGCTATACCCATTCCGGTAGAACTGGCTCCGGGGGAAACAGACCTGGATTTGGAACAGCTTTCCTGGGAGATGATCCTTTCCGGTATGATCCGGGTTATTGGGGAAGCTCCCGATGGTGAGGATGCCGAGTATTACCGTGGTTTTGTCCTTTCCGTTAAACCCAACATTTTGCGGGAATTAACCGAGGCGGCGCTCCTCAAAGCCGGTAACGGGGATTACGATCTGGCCCTGGAGATTCTGGATGCCTTAAGCGGGCTTTTTCCCCGTGCCCCGGAGGTACTCCTTAACCGTGCCCTTATTCTGGAAAACCGTGCCGATTTCTTTGTCCGTTCCGGCAGAGAAAATGAGGCGGAAACGGAAAATACCGCGGCCCACAAGGCGTATCAGGAGGTTCTCACCCTTGATCCGCCCTATCCCAACGGTCTTTTTAACGCGGGTTTTTTCTTTATGAAACTCAGAGATTTCTCCCAGGCCCGGGACTGTTTTTCCGCCTATATTCCCCTGGCGGATAACCCGGAAAAAAAAGAAAAAGCCGAGGCCCTGGTCCGGGAAATTGAAAGCCGGGAACTGGATGACGGAGAGTTTAGGGCCGCCTACGATTTTATCCGCCGGGGGGAAGAAGAAAAGGGTCTCCTCCGGATCCGGAATTTTCTGGATCGCCGTTATGATGTCTGGAACGGCTGGTTCCTTCTGGGTTGGGCGTTACGGCGGCTGGGCCGCTGGGCGGATGGAGCCGTGTCCTTTGGAAAAGCCCTGGAATTGGGGGGGGACAACAGTGATACCCGGAACGAACTGGCCATCTGCCTCATGGAACTGGGGGATTACCGGGCCGCGCGGAAGGAACTGGAAACGGCCTTGAGGACAGATCCTGAAAATGTCAAAATCATCTCCAACCTGGGGGTACTGGCTCTTAAATCAGGGGAAGACGCCGAAGCCGCGGGCTTTTTCCGCACGGTCCTGGAACTGGCGCCTGAAGATCCCCTGGCTAAGGAGTATCTGGACAGAAGGACAAGATAGGGGAGCTGCGGCCCGTACCCACAGGCTCCTAGACCTCTCCCAAAGAAAAATCCCCGATGATCTTGAACCGTTTGCCGTCCCGAACCACCTCAAGTTTCCTGCCGGGAAAATACCGGGGAAGTTTTTCCCGGATCTGGCGGGCGGCTTCTTCCATAAAAGCTTCAAATAAAGCGGGTTGAACCGGTTCAAGGGTGGCGACCCGGAACGAAACCAGATATCCCCGGCCCTGTTTTGAACCTACTCCCGGGGTAAAATCCGGCGCCAATTCAAAAAGGCCGTCTGCTTCCGGGTTTCCGGTTTCTCCCCGCTTGGGCCGGTTGGGATGCAGGGAAAAATGGGTTCCCCACTTTTCTTCCAGAGCTTCGTCGGCTTCATTGAACAGGGCTTCCAGGGTATCGGTAAAGGCGGTAAGCTTTGGATGGTACACAATGTTTTTAATCGGGCAGGGCCAGGGCCAATACTTCCTCAAACCGTTCCACCGGATGAAATTCCATACCCTTCTTGACATGGTCGGGGATCTCGTCCAGGTCCCGGAGATTCTGCTTGGGGATGATGATATGCCGGGCCTTATTGCGCTGGGCGGCGATGGTTTTTTCCTTAAGCCCTCCTATGGGAAGCACCTGCCCGGTGAGAGAGAGTTCACCGGTCATAACCATCCGGTCGGTGATGACCTTGTTCCGCATCAGGGAAAGGAGGGCCGTCGCCATGGTAATCCCCGCCGAGGGGCCGTCCTTGGGGGTAGCCCCCTCGGGGATGTGGAGGTGGATGTGGTTTTTTTCAAACCAGACCGTATCGATCCCGTACCGTTCCGCCCCCAGTTTCCGCGCCAAAGTCATGGCAATAGCGGCGGATTCCTTCATGGTATCTCCCATTTTACCCGTGAGGGTTAACCCTTCCTTGCCGGCCACCGAGATTGCCTCGATCACCAGGGTGTCCCCCCCCATGCTGGTCCAGGCAAGGCCCACGGACATCCCCGGCCGGTCGGCTCTTTTTAATATTTCTTCAGGGAAAAGGGGTTTCCCCAGATGTTTTTCGATGATTTTTTTATCGATAATAAATTTAACCGGAGCCTTCTGGGGATTACCGGCAGCGGTCTTATCCGGTGCCGGTGAAATTTTCCCTAAGCTCCCTTCGGTCTGGACTTTTCCGTTTTGGGTGTGTAACTCTTCGCTCTCCACGATCTGTTTTGCCAGTTTCCGGTGGATCTTGTCCAGATTTTTTTCAAAATTCCGGACTCCCGCCTCCCGGGCATATCCGTTGGCGATATGGAGCAGAGACTGTTGGGACTATTTTACCTGGTTTTTTTTCAGGCCGTTTTTCTCCAGACTTTTAGGTATGAGGTAACGTTTGGCAATCTCGATTTTTTCCTTGTCGATATAACCCGGAAGCTGGATAATCTCCATCCGATCCAGAAGAGGAGGGGGAATGGTATCCAGGGTATTGGCGGTAACGATAAAGAAAATATGGGATATGTCAAAGGGGAGGTCCAGGTAGTGATCCCGAAAATTGTTATTCTGCTCAGGATCCAGGACTTCCAGAAGGGCGCTGGCGGGATCGCCCTGAAAACTCACCCCCATTTTGTCGATCTCGTCGATCATAAAAACCGGGGCTTTGTTTTTTACGATTTTAAGGCCCTGGATGATCTTTCCGGGCATGGCGCCGATATAGGTACGCCGGTGCCCCTTTATTTCCGCCTCATCCCGCATACCTCCCACGGAGAACCGGAAAAACTGCTTCCCCAGGGCCCGGGCTATGGACCTGCCCACCGAGGTTTTACCCACTCCCGGGGGACCCACGAGGCATACTATGGACCCCCTGGTGTCCTTCCGTAATTTCCGAACTGCCAGATATTCCACAATACGATTTTTTACATCCTTAAGGCCGTAGTGATCGTTCTCCAGAATATCCCGGGCGCTGGCAAGATCAAAATTTTCCGGGTTCGGATCGTTCCAGGGAAGGTTTACAATCACGTCTAAATAGTTCCGGGTTACGGTAAATTCCGCCGAATTCGGATCCATCAGATTGAATTTTTCCAGCTCCTGTTCTACCGCTTCTTTGACCTCCCCTTCAAACTTAAAGGCATCGAATTTTTCTTTAAAACGCTGGTATTCGGAGCTTTTCGCATCGGTGGTCATTCCCAATTCGGATTTGATTGCCTTTAATTCCTCTTTTAGAAAATAATCCCGCTGGGATTTTTCTATCTTTTCGTTGATTTCCTTTTGGATTTTTTTCTGAATCCGCAGCAATTCCTGTTCTTTCTTGATAAAAACCAGGACCTGCTCCATCCGCTTGCGTACATTGAGGACTTCCAGGATCTTTTGTTGTTCGGTCTTATCAATATTGAGGATACTGGCAATAAAATCGGCGATCTTACCGGGGTGATCGATATTGATCATATTTAGGCGCATTTCTTCGGAAAACAGGGGGTTGTTTTCGGATATCTGCTTCATTTCGCTGATCAACGCCCGGGTCAGGGCCTTAACTTCGCTGGTATTATCTTCCTCATCTTCCAAATAGGCAACCGCGGCCACGATGGGATTTGAAGGGTTAAGGGCCTTTTTGATCCTGAACCGCTTGAGGGTAGAGATAAAAATATTCACCCCCCCATCGGGAAGGTTGATTTTTTTAACAATTTTTGCCGCCGTACCCACCTTATAGAGGTCGCCGATGGCCGGTGTTTCAGACTCATTCATCAACATCACCAGACCGATAAGTCCATCCCCGGCCACGGCGTCGTCAATGACCTTCACATCCGGAGGGTTCCCAATCATAATGGGAGTAAAAATCCCCGGAAATATGGGACGACCCATGAGTGCTACCAAGGGTAATTTTGGGGGAAGCATCTGATCTATTGGGACTACGCTTTGTTCTGACATCTTTAAAGTATGGTTAATATCTTATAAAAAAGCAAAAAAATGCTTTTTATCCCTCAAGGACTTTCTAATTGCCCAAAAAATTATTCCCGGAGCCAATTTCCAAGCCCGGCCGGGTTTAGACCAGTCCCCTTGTTTATAAAATAATATTTTTTTTCGCCAAGGTCTATAGAATTTATAAAGAATATATTATGCTTCAAAACATCCCCCGTGGGATGAGGTGAAATATGAAGCATAAATCCATATCCCAGATGGACCTGGTTCGGGAGGCCTTTCATTATCAGAGCCGTTTTGACGGTTCTACCATGGTGTTTAAGATCGATTTTCCGGTTACCGAGGACCCCCTTTTCCCCTACTTGATGAAGGATCTGGCCCTCCTGGCAAAAACGGGATTTCGGGTGGTGATAGTCCCCGGCGCCAAGGAATGGATCGATTCGGTTCTTGGAGAGTACGGTATAAAATCCCGTTATGCCGGATCTACCCGGATTACCTCGGCGGAGGCCATTCCTTTTGCGGCAATGGCGGCCTTCCATACGGCGGCCCGGTTTATGACAGGTCTTTCCGCCGATGCGGTAGACGCGGTGATTGGGAACCTGGTTCGCGCCCGGGGCCTTGGGGTAGTTGAGGGGATCGATATGGAGCATACCGGAAAGGTGGACAAGATCCTCACCGATTCCATCCGCCGGATCCTCAACCTGGGAATGGTCCCCATTCTGCCCTGTATCGGTTACAGCCCTTCAGGTAAGCCCTACAACGTGCCCAGCGATGAAATAGCCCTGGAGGCTTCCGTTGCCCTGGGAGCGGTAAAACTCTTTATCGTCTCTGTACACCAGGGACTAAGGGGGGGGGACTATAAGATACCGGAAAATATTGAGCTGGACGGCCAGGGACGGATCGTCCGTTTAACTCCCCAGGAGGCGGAGGCCGTCTTGGAATTAAACTCCCGGAACGGGGAACCGGACAAGCCCTTAACGGAACTTTGTCTGGCCCTTAAAGCGTCCCGGTCCGGAGTCGAACGGGTACACCTCATCGACGGCCGGGAAGAAGGAGCGGTGCTGCGGGAGCTTTTTTCCAACCTGGGGGCGGGGACTATGGTATATGCCGATGAATATGAAGCCATCCGGAGCCTTAAAACCGCGGATATTCCTGATATTCTCAGGCTCATGGAACCCTTGATGCAACAGGGGCTTTTGGTGAGGCGGAACGCCGAAGACATACAGGAAAAAAAGGCCGATTATGTGGTCTTTGAAGTAGACGGTTCCATCCATGCCTGCGCCGCCCTCCACAACCGGGGAGAAGGCCAGGGAGAAATTGCCGCCGTTGCCACGGATCCGGCCTATACCGACATGGGCCTGGGCAGGCGTATGGTCCGTTTCCTTATCGACCGGGCAACAAAACAGGACTTCCGCCGGGTTTTTGTCCTTACCACCCGTACCCATGACTGGTTTGAGTCTCTGGGTTTTAAAGAGTGTTCCGTAGAGAGCCTCCCCTTGTCTCGGCGTAAAAACTACGATCAGAGCCGGAACAGCAAGATTTTTGCCTTGGATCTCCGATAATTATGGCCCGGACCGTTACCTACTCCGCCCTGGTCCTCCGGGTCAGAGCCGCGGGGGAGTCCAACCGGGAGGCGTGGTTTTTCACCGCGGAAGAGGGGATCCTCCGGGCAACCCTCTACGGGGGACCGAAAAGCCGCCTCCGCGCCCATGTGGCCCCCTTTCACCGGGGGATCCTCTGGATTTACCACGATCCGGTCCGGGACACCCGAAAGGTAACCGATTTTGATGTTCTTTCCTGGCGGCCGGGAATAAGGGAAACCTATAATCGGACCATGGCCGCCTTTTCCCTGGCGGAAACTGTATTGGCTTCCCATGGGGGGGGCGGAGACTGGATCGAAGCGCTGTCCCTGATTGACGAAACCCTGGATGCCCTGGAAACCGCCAATGAAGGGACCGACTCCCGGTTGGTTATTCATTTTTTATGGAATTGGGCGAAGCTGCTGGGTATACGTCCCCCCCTGGATCATTGTTCATCCTGCGCTTGTGAAGCCGGGGCGGATGAAGTATTATGGTATTCTCCCCGAAGCGGCGGGCTGCTCTGTTCTTCCTGCGGTGAAAACCAGGGGGATCTTGTAAGCCTTGATCCCGGGGGCAGGCGCTGGCTCAGGACCGTCGAATCCCTCAAGCCCGCCCTTCTTTCCCGGTATATCCCGGATGGGGAGTCCCTCAGGCAGATCCGGGCCGTGGTCTTGGGGATAGTGGCCGCCGCCCTGGGAAGACGGCTTGATAGTTGGGATTATATTTAGCGCCCAATATAAGGCAGCATTTTCAAAAATTGAAGTTTTGGGAATGCCTCAAAGGATAACAGATTAAGATGAATTGGGAAAAAAGAGACATTCCTCCGGAATTGGTGAAAGATTTGGCCGCAAAATACGGCTGTGATCAGCTTACCGCCTCGATCCTTGCCAGACGGGATATTATTCAGGGAGATGAACTCCGGTATTTTCTTGAGGAGGATCTTCGGTATCTGCGAAATGCCTTTGAACTTCCCGGTATGGAAGATGCGGTAGACCGGATCATCGCCGCCAAAGAAGAGGGGGAGAAGGTCCTGGTCTTCGGCGATCGGGATGTGGACGGTATCACCAGTACCACCCTCCTATGGAGTTTCCTTTCTAGGCTGGGGATGGATGTAAGCTGGTGCCTGCCCCAGGGAGATGAGCCCTACGGCCTTTCCATAAAGGCCGTGGAAGAATTCGCCGCGGCCTATGGCACTCTGATCATCACGGTGGACTGCGGTGTTTCCAATGCGGCCGAGGTGGCGCGGGCCCGGGAACTGGGGGTAGACGTGGTCATCACCGACCACCACAACCTTCGGGACGAGCTGCCCGATGCCCTGGCCATAGTTAATCCAAAATTGGCAGTTTCCCCGCCCTATCCTTTCCGGGACCTGGCCGGCTGCGGGGTTGCCTATAAACTGGTTTGGGCCCTGCGGTTTGCCTTAAAAAGCCAGACCTACGGTCAATCCATATGTCTTCTCAATATCCGGCCTTCAAACGATGCCTATGTTATTGAGATCGCCAAGCTGCGGAACCTGGTGGTTATAGACCGGCTGTTGGAAACAGTGGTACCCGGTATGGTGGGTATCACCGATACCAGGCTTCCCCGATTTCTTGAGGGGCAGCAGATCCTCGCCTGGGATGCGCCCCTTCAGCAAAAGACCCTGCTTAAAATTTTTGGCTCGGGGGTTGAGATCCACATGCTTGAAATCGCCGCTGAGATCGGTAAAGAGATCCCCCAAACCGTGGGGAAAAGCCTCCTCCGGCTCAAAGAGCTTTCCCGGATTGCCCGGTATTCGGACAAGGTCCAGGGAGAACTGGATATTTTTATCAATCTTTTTACTTCCTTTATTCAAAAACGGGAAAACCTCTTTACCGATGAAGATGAGGCGGATCTTCAGCTTGCAAGCCTGGGGACTGTGGCGGATATAATGCCCCTCAGGGATGAAAACCGTATCATCGTCCGGCAGGGTATTGAAGCCTTAAAGAAGGCGCCCCGGCCGGCTTTACAGGCCCTGCTCCTTAAGATGGGACTGGCCGGACGGCGGATTAGCGCCGGGGATCTTTCCTGGAAGCTCTGTCCCGTCATTAACGCCGCGGGACGCATGGGCGATCCCGGCAAGGCGGTGAACTTACTGCTCCGGGAAGATGCCGGGGAACGGGACCGTTTGGCCGATGAGCTTATCGCCCTGAACGAGGATCGGAAAACACTGGGAAACGATATCTGGACTAAGGTGGAACCTCTGGCCGAGGAGAGCCTTAAAGATTTTGGGGGAACCCTGGTAATAGCCGCGGGGGAAAATATTCCCCGGGGTGTAACGGGGATCATGGCCACCCGTTTGGTTTCCCGGTTTAAGGCGCCTGCGGTGGTGGTGTCTCTGGGTGAAGAAACTGCCGCCGGATCCTGCCGTTCCGTCAAAGGTTACGACCTTAGGTCCCTTTTAGAGCAATGCGCGGATCTTTTTATCGATTGGGGCGGTCATGATTATGCGGCGGGGTTCAGTATAGAAAAATCTAATTGGGAGCCCCTGCGGGAACGGCTTAAGATCGTGGCCCGGACCATAGAACTTGGGGAAAAGGATAATGAAGAAACCATTACCATCGATGCGGAACTGCCCCATTCCTACCTTGCTCCGGATATTCTTATCCCCTTAATAGACCGGTTTGAACCCTATGGAGAGGGGAATAGACCCCTGATCTTTTTAGCCCGGGGACTTAAGATAAGTGATATGCTCCTCATGGGAAAACCCGAGATAAAACACGTAAAACTCACCCTGGACGCGGGGAAGTATAAATGGCCCGGGGTTTATTGGCAGGCGGCGGATAAAGTAAAAAAAGAATTTGACACCGGCGATCAGGTAGATCTGGTTTTTGAGATTACCCGAAACTGGTTTAACCATACCGAAACTCCCCAGCTTGTCATTACCGATTTAAAACGTTCCGTGGAGAGCGGCCGGGTGGCAACTTGAGGGGTTTACCTCTTACCAAGGCTCTTTCCAAAGGAGGAAGAGGTGTATTGCCATAAACGATTCAGCCGGTTGATATTCCCGGTGGTTTTTGTCCTGGTTTTGTACCTAAACACCGGAATTTTTCTCCATGCCCAAACCCGGCTTGTCGTCCTGCCGGAAAATCCCCTGCCGGGGGAACCGGTTACCCTGGGGCTTGCCACCTTCCGTTCAGGCAGCTTCCGGGCGGTATTGTTGAACTCCCGGGGACAGCGCCTGACCGGAGCGGTTTTTTTTGACCTGGGGCTGCAAGATAAAAACGGACAGGCGGTTAAAGCGGCACTCCTGGCGGTTCCCTCCACTGCCGCCTCCGGTTCCGCCCTGATCCGGGTAGAAGGGGGCGTGGAAAGGATCGCCGAAATTCCTGTCACCATCGGGAACCGGGAATTTATTTTTGAAGAAATTGCCTTGAACCAGGAAAATACCGATTTACGGATACTCACGGACCCGAAAAAAGTTGCTGAATCCGAAACCTTATGGAGGCTCATCTCCCAAACCGGGACCGACCTATTCGCCCCGGGACCCTTTGTGCCTCCGGTAACTTCCACCCGGCGGACCAGTTTTTTTGGGGATCGCCGGGTTTTTCGGTATGTTGACGGTTCCAGCGAAACTTCGATCCATGCCGGGGTCGATTACGGGGTTCCCCGGGGTACCCCGGTTACCGCCTGCGCCCCGGGCCGGGTTGTTTTGGCCCGCCCCCGGATAGTTACCGGTAATTCGGTTGTTATTGAACATCTTCCCGGGGTTTATTCCTTGTACTATCATCTGGATAAAATCGGCGTAGACGAAGGGGCCATGGTAAATGCCCGGTCCCCCCTGGGTGAATCGGGATCTACCGGCCTTTCCACCGGACCCCACCTGCATTGGGAGATCCGGGTAGCCGGGGAAAATGCCGATCCCGATGTTTTGGTAGCCCGATCCGTTCTTGACAAAGCGCTTATTTTAAGTAAACTCAATCAGTGAGGGGCTTTTTCAGACCCCGTGGGTTTTGAAATGGCCTTAAAAATGTTTATTATGAAGTTTTTATCTTGACCGTGGCGGGAAGGGAGGTGATGTAATTGGCGCATATCATCGTAGATGATAATGAGATGCTGGAAAAGGCTATCAAACGGTTTAAACGTATGGTAGAAAAGGAGGGTATCATTCGGGAATTTAAAAAACGGGAATATTATGAAAAACCTTCCACTATCCTCAACCGGAAAAAGAAGGCTATTCAACGGAAGTTGCTCAAAAAATCCAGAAAGGGAAGAGCCGATTATTGATCAGGGCAGTTTTAAAACGAACCGGGTTTTGAAAGGGGTCTATCGGTATTGAAAACCCCCGTTTTTCAATGTATCTCCGCGGAAGGGGACCTTGGGGTATTATGCCGGACCTTTGAATAGACGGTTAAGACAGAGCCGCTTCGATGAAGAAAACCGCTTTTAAAAAAGCGGTTTTTGTTTTATCCGGGGATTGGCACGGAACCTAGGTATGCCTGGGCCGATTCCGCCATAGTTTTATAGACCCGCCTCCGCTTTTCATCGTCGTATTCCAAAAGGGTAAAACGGAAGCCGGGTAAATCGCTGGCAAACCCCGAAAGGGGGACCACGCAGATCCCGGTGGAGGCCAAAAGCCAATACACAAACCCCTTGTCCGGCGCTACCCCGGCGGTCTTTTCTTTAATAAATTCCCCCAGGGAAGGATCTGAAACCGGAAGCTGACGGGCCCGGGCCAGCGTTTCATCCCCCATGACCTCGCCGTCAAACACCGCCGTGGCATAGAGGGCGCCCCGGGGTTTCACCAGGCTGATACCCGGTATGCCGGTAAAAGCGGCGGCGGCTTCTTCCGCCCGCCCGTCAAACATGGCGGCCCGTTGGGCCAGATGGGGGGGGTAACGGGGATCCCCCATGATGGCGGGAATACAAAGCTGGGGGAGGCTGGTGGAACAAACTTCCAGGCGTTTGGCGTCCACCAGACTCCGGATATACAGATCGAAGCGGTGATCCACCTTACGGTTATACACCTCTACCCAGCCGCAGCGGGCTCCCGGCCAGGGGACCTCCTTGGAGAGGGACCGCAGGGCAAGGCCCGGTACGTCGGCGATTATTTGGGAAAGGGCCGCGGTTTTGGCCCCCCCGTATATGATGTTGGCATAGGTTTCGTCGCAGATAATAAACAGGCCGTAGGTCCGGGCGATCCGGACAAATTCCCGCAGTATCTCTATGGGATATACCGCGCCAGTGGGATTGTCCGGGTTGATAAGGAGGATCCCCGCAACGGAGTCATTGTACTTTACCTTGAGTTCCACATCCTCCAGATCGGGCATCCAGTTTTTTTGAGGGTCCAGCCGGTAGGTGAGGTGTTCATACCCCGAATGGGCCGCTTCCGCGGAGGAAAGGGTGGAGTAGGCGGGGGAAGGTCCCAAGACCCGGGCCTCCCGGCGGAGAAATCCAAAAACCTTGGCCACCGCGTCCCCCAGGCCGTTAAAAAAAAGAACGTCGTCGGGGCTTATGATTGCCGGGGCGGGAGACTCCCCCGGGCTTTTTCCGGGAAAGGGGATACTTTCCCGCCGGTTAACCCGGTCCGCGAGGAATTCTCGGGCTTCCCGGGCGCCCTCGGTTTCCGAATAGGCATAGGAGTTATCTTCTCCGGCCTTTTTCCTGACGATATCCTTGATCCACCCGGCGACAGGCTCCCCTTTTTTCACCGGATCTCCGATATTTTCCCAGGTTATAGGAATATGCCACCGGTCCAGTTCCCTGGCAAA
>JAITBE010000128.1 GCA_031283755.1 Spirochaetaceae bacterium | reverse complement strand
AGGCCTTTATCAAAATGGTTAACGTGCCCTATTCCCTTCTGTTTCCGGCGATTGTCGTGTTCTGTCTTTTGGGTGTTTTTGCCCTGAACAACCGTATTTTTGATCTGGGCATCATGGTTACCTTTGCCATTGTCGGTTATATTCTCAATCAGTTTAAAATCGATATGGTGGCGCTGATCCTTGGGTTTGTGCTGGGGCCTATGGTGGAAAATCATTTGCGCCGCGCCCTCATCGCGTCAAACGGCAGATTCAACGATGTCTTTAACCGTCCCCTGGCCGTGATTTTTCTCGCTATTTCAATGGTATTCCTTTTTTGGCCCTTTATCAAAAAGGGGATCCGAATGATAATGCCCGGACGAAAACCGGCATAACAAGAGAGGTTTTTCAAAATGTTAGATTTTAAAAACGATTCACGAAGGAGGTTTTTTTGAACCCCGCAACATTGACAGAAATTATCGACTATTCCCGCCGGCACACCCTTGGGATCGGAATGTTTAACATCGTAAATATGGAATTTGCCCGTGCAATTTTCGATGCGTCCCAGGAAACAGGCCTGCCTGTGATCTTTGGTATCCCCGAACGGTTTATGCTGCATTATTATTCGCCGGATTGTATGGCGCTGGTCTGTAAAGAAATGATAAAACACTCAAAAGTGCCGGCTGCCATACATCTGGATCACGGTAAAACCTTTGACGGCGTTATGATCGCTTTGCGGGCAGGTTTTTCTTCAGTAATGTTCGATGGCTCGTCCCTGGATTATGAAGAAAACGTAAAACAAACCGCGGAGATTGTAAAAATAGCCCATGCTTTTGGTGTAGCTGTAGAAGGGGAACTTGGGTATGTGGGCCGGGCAGGAACGGATGAACTTACGCCGGACAGTTTTACCCGGCCGGATCAGGCGGCGGATTTTGTCCGTCGGACAGGGGTTGATGCCTTGGCTGTTGCCATAGGAAATCAGCATGGCCAGTACAAGGGAATTCCCAAATTGGATTTTGAACGGTTAAAGGTTATCCGGGGAACGGTGGAGTGCGGACTTGTCTTACACGGCGGTTCCGGTATAGGGAACGAGGATTTTAAAGAGGCGATCCGCTGCGGTATTAATAAAATAAACATTTACACCGCGATGGATTTAGCGGTAAAAGATTTTACCCGGAATTCATTTGCCGATTACGCTTCTTATCTTGATTACACAAAGGATCTGACAAAGATTGTCCGCGAAGTTGTCATTGAACACATGAAATTATTCGCAAGTGTAAGATCAAATTGAATATGGGCGGTTACGGCTTGTTAACCATTGGAGTTGTTCGGAACCTTCAGTTTTTGAGCAGCTTCCGTTTAAAAAGATGGAGGTTAACTCATGTATAAAGACATCATTACCTTAGGACTTATGCCTACCAGGCGGCCGGTTTTTAAAATTGAGACCGCCAGGGAGGAATATGATATTATCATTCCCATTATCAAGAACCAGTTTCCTGAATACGTCCGCTTTGTGGATGTGGAGGATATCTGCGATCAGGGCATGGGCGCTTTCCAGGAGGACATTCAGAAGGTGGTAAAAAAATTTAAGGCCGCCCATGTGGACGCCTTGTTTTTTCCCTTCTGTGATTTTGGCTGTGAAGAGGTGGTTGTGGGAGTTGCAAAACAATTTAAGCTCCCCACTTTGATCTGGGGTACAAAAGACCGGGTGAGTACCTTCGCAAAACGGGAAAAAGAGACCCAATGCGGTCTTTTTGCCGCTACCAAGGTATTACTCAATTATGGGGTAACTTTTAGTTATATCTGGAACTGCGAAGCCGACAGTCCCGACTTTGTAAAGGGCTTTGAAAAATTTATCCGGGTGGCATTTATTCTGAAAAGTCTCAGGAATATCAATATCGCCGAGATCGGCGACAGGCCTAAGGATTTTTACAGTGTTATTCATAATCAGCAGTTATTAATTGAAAAATTGAATATTACGGTAAAACCCATCACCCTTGCAGCTATCAGGGATACGGCCTTTGAAATTCTAAAAAGGGAAGACAGGGAATTTACCGGTTATTTTAAAGATTTTACCTCCCGGATCGACTGTTCCGGCGTGGAGCCCGATTATATTCGTAAAGTCTGTGCCGGCACCCTGGCAATTGAAGCGCTGATGAAACAACATAAATGTCAGGCCGGCGCCTTTGATTGTAACGGCGTGCGTATGGCCCTGGACATGAATGGTTCGGCCTGCACAATTCAGGGGGAACTTTCGGATCGGGGATTCCCCACCGCCTGTGAAACCGATGTATGGGGCGCCATCTCTATGTTGATCTGTACCGCCGCCAGCCTCGGCAGGGATACGGAATTCCTCGCCGACTGGACCTTCCGCCATCCTTCAAAGGATAACGCGGAACTTATCTGGCACGGAGGCCCCTTTGCATATTCCTTAGCGGACAAGGCGGCAAAACCCGGTTTCCACAAAAATTTCAAAGGTTTTTATGAAGCCTGGTGGGAACTGAAACAGGGGGACATCACCCTGGTAAGAATGGATGAGCTGCATGGAGAATATTACCTGTTTATCGGCGAAGGTAAAACCACTACGGGTCCGGAAACAACCGGCACCTGGATATGGCTTGAGGTGGACAACTGGAAAAACTGGGAAGAAACCCTGATTTTCGGCCCCTTTATCCACCATGTGGCCGGGATATACGGCAAATATACCGAGGTAATTACCGAAGCGGCCCGGTATCTTGGGATACGGGTAATTACCCCGGAAACACCCCACCCAAAAAGTTTATAAGTTTTGATATCGCAGGAATGACCGATATGGACAGGGCAAATATTGATGTGGTATGCGCGGGCTTGTGTGTGGTTAATTTTCCCATTTTCCCGGTGGATGAATCGATCTTTACCCGGGATGTGAATCCTGTCTCTCCCATCACCTTGCTGCCCGGGGGGGATGCGGCAAATCAGGCGGTGGTTCTTTCCAAGATGGGGTTTAAAACGGCGATCCTTTCCCGCCGGGGGGATGATGATTTCGGAAAAGTCATGCTTCAACTGCTGAATCGTTATGGCAGCCATATTGAACTGGAAGGGATTGTGGTGGATTCCGAAATGGCTACCAGTGTTTCCGCCATGATGATCCGTCCCAACGGCCAGCGATGTTTCTGTGTTCATAAAGGGGCGATTTATAATTTCTGTATCGGGGACATTGACCTGTCCATCCTCTCCAAGGCCAAGGTGGCAAGTATCGGAGGGGTATACGGCCTGCCCTCTTTTGACGGCCCCGGAGCGGCGGCGTTTTTTCGGGCTGCCCGGGAAAGCGGATTAATTACCGTAGCGGATACCAAGACCGATATGTACCGGATCGGTCTTGCGGGGATTCGGGAAATGCTGGAACAAACGGATTATTTTTTCCCCAGCTACGATGAAGCCGCCGCCATCAGCGGTGAAGAATCCCCCGAAAAAATCGCAGGGATTTTTTTAGATGCCGGGGCCCGGCATGTGGGGATTAAACTGGGTTCCAGGGGTATATATGCCCGGGATGAGAAAACGGAATTTTATCTTCCCGCCCTGCCCGCGGAAGTGGTGGATACTACCGGGGCAGGGGACAACTTTATGTCCGGCTTGATCGCCGGTTTAATCCGGGGATGGGACTATAGAACTTGTTGTCTTTTCGGCAGCGCGGCGGCGGCGCTTTGCGTTACCACGGTGGGGCCGATGACGGCGGTGGAAAGTTTTGATCAGGTTAAACAATTTCTGGAATCTTGCCGCGAGAAGGATCCGGCTCTGTAGAAACACATGTAAGGAGGTATAGAATGAAAATAGCGGTCATTATTGAAGGCAGCACCAAGCACCGGAATGGCGAGGTGGTTAAGGCCCTTGAAGCGCTGGGACAGGGGCATGAGATTTATAACCTGGGCATGAAAAATGTCGAAGGGGAACCGGATTTAACCTATATGGAAACCGGATTTATGACAGCCCTGATTTTGAATTTAAAAGCCGTTGACTTTGTGGTGGGCGGATGCGGTACCGGCCAGGGTTATATAAACGCGGTACTCCAATTCCCCGGGACAGCCTGCGGTCTTTTGGTTGATTCCGTCGATTCCTTTTTGTTTTCCCAGGTGAACGCGGGAAATTGTATTTCCCTCAGCCTGAATAAGGGTTACGGTAATCTGGGGGGGGATCTGAACCTCCGGTACATTTTTCAAAATCTCTTTAATGATACCTATGGGCAGGGGTATCCCCCTGCCCGGAAAGATATCCAGATGGGGGCCCGGAAAAGATTGGCCCAACTATCCCTGGACGCCCATAAGTCCATGCGGGAAATTATTGCCTGCATGGATAAGCAGTCTGTCTCCAGGGCGCTTTCTTTTCCGGGAGTTTTTGATTTTATCAAGACCGCGCCGCCTTCCGAATTAAAGGATTATGTTTTAAGTCTCGTGAAATGATTCGTCCCGTTAGAACGGCATCGCCAAAAAAGGAGCGTTACCTGTGGAAACCTTAGAAGAGTTGTCCGCCATACTTAAGGTGAAGGAATGTGACCTTCGGGAAAATTTATTAATTCAGTGCCAATATGCGGTTGATCGGGGGATACATTCCGGCGGCGCGGAATCCGCTATTATTCCGATGATGGCCCTTTATTACGGTGATATTATCCGGTACGATATTCAACATCCTGCATCCCCGGCTCAGGACATATTTATCCTGAGCAAGGGCCATGCCATAGCGGCCCTTGCGGCGATTTATGCGGACCTTGGTTTTTTTGCCAGGGAACATTTAAAAAATTCCCGAAGTTGGGGAAGCCTGGTCCGGGGACATCCGGGACCGGTGATCCCCGGTGTCCCGGTGGCAACCGGTCCTCTGGGGCAGGGTATTTCAGTAGCCTGCGGTTATGGATTAAAAAATAAGGAAGAAGGCGGTTTTGATGTATATTGTCTTGTCGGGGACGGGGAATTGCAGGAAGGTTCCTGTTGGGAAGGAATTCAGTTTGCCGGTGAATATCACCTGGATAATCTTTGTCTGTTGATTGATAGAAATAACGGCCAAAGCGATAATACCCAGAAATTATTTTTGAGCGCGGATACATTGAATGAGCGGCTTTCCGCTTTCGGATTCCGGGTCATGGAAACGGAAAGTAGTAATATTCCGCGGCTTTTGGAATGTCTCCGGGATTTCAAGCGTTTGCCCCGGGATTCCCGTCCTGTGGCGATAATATGCGAAACAATTAAAGGCTTTGGCGCCTATTCCTTAACCGGCGGGAAACATAAGGCCAGTTTTACCGGCGAGGAATTCACCGGTGAACGGATTCTTCTGACCCATGCCCGGCACAACCGGATTCAAAAGCTCAATCGTTTTGAAGGGTCCCTGATAAAAAAAATGGCGGAAAAATTTGGGTATCAGATCAAAAATGATCCTGATGGTAATATCCTGGACTTGATAACTCAGGAACATCCGGTCCCGATAAAACGGGCGGTTCCCCGGGACAAGGCCCTAAGGTATGACGCCTCAAAGCTGCCGCAATTGGAAAAAGGTAAATCCTATGGCGCTACCGAAATCGCCGCCGGTTTTGCCGCGGCTTTCGCCATCGATCCCCGTTTTTATACTATCGATGCGGATCTTTCCAATGTGAGCGGACTCTACACCGGAACTAATCGGACAAACCGTTATCACGCGCTGAATGTCGGGATTGCAGAATGTAATATGATGTGCATGGCGGAAGCCCTTGCAGCGGCTGGAGCCCATGTATGGGTCAGTACCTTTGGTCCCTTTTTTAATTGGCAGGCTTTTAGAAGGATTGCCATCGGATATCAGGAACGTAAGGAAGTTATAGAAAGTACCAAAGGCTGGTTATCGAAAGGGCATAATCTGGATATCACCTTTTTATCTACCGCATCCAATCTTGACACGACTGTTAACGGCGCTACCCACATGAGTAATGACGATTGTTTTGTTATCAGCAGCATTGCCCATGTCAAGGTGATCGACACATGCTGTCCAAGGCAATTTCTTGCGGCAGCCCGGTGGATTGCTCAGGGTAACCGGGGGCTGGTTTATCTGCGGGTAATGCGTAACCCTTCTCCGGCCTTGTATGATGAAACCTATGAATTTGAATATGCTAAAGCCTATTACCTCCAGGAAGAGAAAAACCATCAAGCCTTGATCGTCTCCAGCGGGCACGCTGTCCTTGAATCCCTTTCGGCGGCGGAATTACTGACAACGGAGGGGATCCCTGTCTCGGTAGCGGATATGCCTTCCTACGACGGCGATTTTTTGAGGGATGCGGCAAAAAGCGGTGTCTTTATGGTTTTTGTGGAACAAAACAACGGCCTGCTCTTTGATCTCTTTAGCCGTGATATTCTTAAAAAAAACATACCCCTCAGACAAAATCAGGTTACGGCGCTGAATGTCCGGGATGAACGGGACAAGCTGCGGTTTATCCAGTCCGGTTCCTATGAACAGATGATCGAAGCCCTGGGGCTGAGAGCCGTGGATATTGTATCCGTTGTCAGGAAGCTGATACAAAGTTGAAGGAGAACAATATGAACCGCCTTGAGGAATGTACATATAAGGTAAATAAAGTTCGCGCCATGTTACGCGAAACCGAATATGGGGGAATTGTGATCCGTAAGCAGGCCAATTTCTCCTGGATCACCGCCGGCGGGCGGGCTTTTATTGGCCTGGCTTCGGAAGCCGCTTGTGCCGCCATAGTGGTTACCGCCGGAGGAGTGTACCTGGCGGGTAATAACATTGAAGTCCCCCGGCTTTTGGCAGAAGAACTGCCCCAGGGTTTCGCGGAACCCATTACCCTGCCCTGGCGGGACGATGGGGCCATGGATAAGGTGCTGCAACAACGTTTCGGTAAATTAAGTTCCGATACCGAACAAAACGAATGGTTTCGGGACAACCGGATCGTACTGCTGAAAAGTGAAGCGGAACGTTATGCCAAACTGGGAAGCGCCGCAGCGGAGGCGCTGGAGGAAAGCTGCGCCTCCTTGAAACCGGGTATGACAGAACAGGAAGGGGCCGGTAAGATTTCCGAAAGACTTTGGGCGGCGGGAATTGAGCCTATTACCTTACTTGTCGCCGCGGACGACCGCAGTGAACGGGTGCGCCACTTTGTACCCACCGGAGAAAAAATCAATGAGGGGGTCATTTGTTCTATTTGCGCCCGTTCCGGCGGGCTTATTGTCTCTGCCACCCGTATTGCGGCTTTCAAAAAAAATTTTGCCCGGCATTATCAAGCCTTACTGCGGGTAGAGCAGGCCGCCTTTGAAGCCACCGTCTCCGGCGCGATCCTTGGAGATGTTTTCCGGACCATCATGGATGCGTATACCCAAAACGGATTACAGGGCGAATGGGAAAATCACCACCAGGGCGGCCTCACCGCCTATCTTGCCCGGGAAATCCGGGTCGAGCCGGCATGCCGTAAAATGGTACGGACCGGACAGGCATTCGCCTGGAATCCATCGACGGTGGGCGCAAAATGCGAGGACACGGTTTTCTTGGATGAACAGGGAATCCGGCCCTTGACCGAAGTATCCCGGTATTGGCCCGCTATTACCATCGGCGATTTACAGCGTCCTGATATCCTGCACCCATAAGGATTATCCCCTGTCCGGAGGTCTCCAAAGGGTAATATATAGATGCTTTTGTCTCCAATTTTATACTGGTAAAAATGAGTTTAATCCGATATACTGCGGTTATGATTTTGCGGGAATTTGCCCAGGATCTGACGGAGCTCTGTTTTCATACCCCTCTGGCTTCGGGGCGGCCCCTGCGGTGGACCATTATCGCCAATCCCACCGCGGGGGGCTTTACCATCCGCTCCCGGTGGAAAAAACATCAGACCGCGCTTAAAGACGCCCGGGAAATAGCGGCAAAGAAGGCCCGGCGGGATAATGCCGGGCCTTCCCAGACCGCCCGGGAAGCGGATGGGTCTTCCGGCGATTTGGGTAACCTGGGGCTTATCCCCACCCGGGAGCCGGGCCATGCGGGAAAAATAGTCAGGGCCCTCTTGGATGAAGCCGGCGCGGAGGCCGGTTCCTCCTTCCACCTCCTCATCACCGCCGGGGGGGACGGTACCACCCTGGAAGCGTTGATCCCCTTGTTTGAGGCCCCCCCGGTCCTCCGTTCCCGGTTTGCCGTGCTCCGTCTCCCCATGGGAACCGGAAACGACGGCGCCGATGCCTGGGAGTTGGACAAAGCCCTGGAACTCCTCCTCTACCCTACCCGGATCGAAAGGGCCCGGGCCCTGCGGCTTACCACCCGGACCCCCGGCAAAGGCCCCTTCCTGGCCTTTAACATCCTCTCCGTGGGTCTGGACGCCTTTGTTACCCACATGACCAATAAAACGAAGAACAAGCTTCCGGGGGATTCCTATAAACTGTGGGTGGATATCGCCTCCCTCCTCTACGACCGGCTTTACCGGGTCGGCCCCCTGGAGGTCAGGGCCTTTGACGGAACAGGCCGGACGGTACAAGCCTTTCGGGAACCCCTCCTGTTATTAGCCGTGGGGGCGAGCGGCCGCCGTACCTACGGTTCTCACAAACGCATCCTCCCCGATGACCGGAACGTCTGCGGGGTAAAACAGATGCCCCTCCTGCGGAAAGTGGCCCTTAAGGGGCTTTTTACCACCGGGGGCCATATCGATAAACCCGAATCGATCCTGTTTACCGCGGACCGGGTGGAATTCCGGGGGGAATACCCCATCCTGGCCCAGATGGACGGGGAGGCAATCCTCCTCACCCCGGAGGACTTCCCCGGAACCATAGAACTCACCGATCCGGTCATTCCCGTTTTAAAGAGGAGCCTTTAATGGTACAAGTGACAGACCGGGGAGTGTATCTTTTCGACGGACGGGAGATTATCGAGGATACCCCGGAAAACCAGGGACTTTTACGGCGGCGTTCCGTTCTTCGGGATGAAGGGCGCCGGGCTACCATGGCCTATGGGGTGCTTCAGGCCCACAACAAAGGCGGGGATGAAAATAAACTGGAACTGCGTTTTGACGCCCTGGCGTCCCATGACATTACCTTTGTCAATATTATCCAGACCGCCCGGGTCAGCGGTCTTGAACGATTCCCCCTCCCCTATATATTAACCAATTGCCATAATTCCCTCTGCGCCGTGGGGGGAACCATCAACGAGGACGATCATCTATTCGGCCTTTCCGCGGCAAAGAAATACGGCGGAGTGTACGTACCCCCCCATCTGGCGGTGATCCACTCTTATATCAGGGAAACCCAGGGGGGCTGCGGCAGGATGATCCTGGGGAGCGACAGCCATACCCGGTACGGGGCCCTGGGAACTATGGGGGTAGGCGAAGGAGGAGGGGAATTAGTCAAACAGCTCCTGGGCCGGACCTATACCATGGCCTATCCCCCGGTAATCGGCGTCTGCCTTTCGGGAAGGCCCCGGCCCGGGGTAGGCCCCCAGGATGTGGCCCTGGCCCTTATACGGGCGGTTTTTAAAACCGGTTTTGCCAAAAACAAGGTCCTGGAATTTTTCGGCGAAGGGATTGGTTCCCTTTCCGCGGATTTCCGTTTTGGCATTGACGTGATGACCACCGAAACAACCTGCTGGTCCTCCCTTTGGGAGACCGACGATTGTATCCGGGATTACCTTATCGAACACCACCGCGCCGGGGAATATGTAAAAATGGTTCCCGGGGATAAAGCCTATTATGACGGCCTTATCCGAATCGATCTCTCGGCCATAAAGCCCATGATCGCCCTCCCCTTTCACCCCAGCAACGCTATTGAAATCGACACCCTCCTGGAAAATCCCGGGGATATCCTCCGCCGGGTGGAACAGGAAGGAACGGAACTTTTGGAAAATAAAGAAGTTCCCTTAAAACTCACCGATAAGGTCGATGAAAAGGGGCGGATTCGGATCGATCAGGGGGTAATCGCCGGATGCGCCGGGGGAACCTACGAAAACCTTATGGCCGCCGCGGCCATACTCCGGGGAAACTGCTCCGGCAATCCCGGTTTTTCTTTGTCCCTTTACCCCGGCAGCCAGCCGGTGATGCTGGAATTGGCAAAAAACGGGGCCCTGGGGGATCTCATCTCCGCCGGGGCGGTGATCCGGACCGCTTTCTGCGGCCCCTGCTTTGGTGCCGGGGATGTACCCGCCCATAAGGGCCTTTCCATCCGCCACACCACCCGGAACTTTCCCAACCGGGAGGGTTCCCGGCCCATGGACGGTCAGATGGCCTCGGTAGCCCTGATGGACGCCCGGAGTATCGCCGCCACTACCCGGAACCGGGGGTACCTCTGTTCCGCTTCGGCCCTGGATTTTGAAGAAAAATTCCCCCCCTACCACTACGACGACAGTCCCTATAAAAACCGGGTCTATAACGGGTTCGGAAATCCCCTGGGGGACAGGGCTCTGCATTATGGTCCCAATATCACCGATTGGCCCCCCATGGAAGCCCTGGGGGAAAATCTGCTCCTCAAAATAGCGGCGTATATCACCGATTCCGTAACCACCACCGACGAAATTATCCCTTCCGGGGAAACCTCCTCCTTCCGGTCCAACCCTGTGGGGCTTGCGGAGTTCACCTTGTCCCGGAAAGATCCCGGCTATGTGGGCCGGGCCAAGGATACGCAGCGGGTTGAGGCCCAGAGGCTTGCCGCGGTACACCGGGGAACGCCGCCGGAAGGGGACGGCGGACCGGTCTGGGAGGAGATCACCGGTATTCTGGAACAGCTCCGTACTATCCAGGGAATGGAAACCCTGGGATACGCCCGTCTTCAGATTGGTTCGGCGATTTTCGCCCGCAAGCCCGGGGACGGAAGCGCCCGGGAACAGGCGGCAAGCTGTCAGCGGGTCCTGGGGGGGCTGGCCAATTTCGCCGGGGAATACGCCACCAAACGGTACCGGAGCAACCTCATCAACTGGGGGATCATCCCCTTTACCCTGGAAGGGGCGCCCCCCTTCAGCCTGGGGGATTATGTGTTTATACCCCGGATATGGGAGCGTATCGCGGAGCCGGGGGCCTCCGTTACCGCCTATGCGTCCGCTTCCGGAAAGCTCCTCCCCTTCTCCCTAACCATACCGGAACTTACCCCCACGGAGGCGGAGATCATCCGGCAGGGTTCCCTGATAAACT
>JAITBE010000080.1 GCA_031283755.1 Spirochaetaceae bacterium | reverse complement strand
AAGCGCCTCAACCGGCTGCTTTCCCGTTAGCGCCTTGATAACACTAAATGATTAGATATGTGAGCTTGTTCCAAAACCCGGTTGGTTTTAGAACAAGCTCTTGGAAAAACCGGCAAATGCCCGGTTTTTCATTAAATCTAAGGAGGCTGTTCCAAAGAATTTAACCGTGAACCGGACGAACCACACGAAGTTTCATTCGGAATTCATGGCTTGTTCGTGTTATTGGTGGTGTTCGTGGTTAAATTTCTTTAATTATACCGGGTTAGTGAGGATTATCAGGACGTTAATGTGCCGATTGAGCCGGGAATACTAAAAATATCCCAAAATCATACTAATTATCACGAAGTTTCATTCGGAATCCATGGCTTGTTCGTGTTATTGGTGGTGTTTGTGGTTAAATTTCGTTAATTATGCCGGGGTTAGCGAGGATTATCAGGAGGTTAATACGCCGATTGAACCGGGAATACTAACAATATCCTGGAATCATACCGATCATCACGAAGTTTCATTCGGAATTCATGGTTTGTTCATGTTATTGGTGGTGTTTGTGGTTAAATTTCGTTAATTATACCGGGGTTAGCGAGGATTATCAGGACGTTAATACGCCGATTGAGCCGGGAATACTAACAATATCCTGGAATCATACCGATCATCACGAAGTTTCATTCGGAATTCATGGCTTGTTCGTGAGGTTCGGGGTTATTTCATTTTTTTTCGCAGCATTATTTTTAGCCTTTACAAGGACAAGGCATGAGTGTCAGTTTGCGACAAAACCGCGGATTTTCCCCAAAAAAGGGACCTGTCCCGAACGCGGAGCGGCGCAAGGGATAGAAGCGGAAATACCGCAGGGGCAGGCCGGGAAGCTGGCTGCTTCCCGGCCTGCCCCGAGGAATTGGAGCGGATAGCCCGGTCCGGCGCCGCAGGCGCCGGATGCGCTCAAATTTCAAAGCAACAGCCGCTTTAACAGTGTCCGAACAGTTTGACTGCAGGCCCTAGCGGGGGGTTTTAGCAATGGTGCAGATCCGGCTGGCCATTTTCTCCAGGGACACCTGTTCCATCACATGCCCCAGCTCAAAGGCAACCCGGGGCATCCCGTACACCACCGCGCTGGCCTCGTCCTGGCCCAGGGTCATGCCCCCCTCTTTATAGATGGTACCCAGCTGCTGGGCGCCGTCCCGGCCCATGCCGGTCATGATAACCCCCAGGGCGTGGTTGGTATACGCCATGGCCACCGACGCAAAAAGCACGTCCGCCGAGGGCCGGTGTCCGCTGACCTGGGGATCATCGGAAAGGCGAACGATGTAATTGGTGGATTTCCGTTCCACCTCCAGGTGTTTATTCCCCGGGGCTATGAGGATCCGGCCCGGCTGGACCAGGTCCCCTTCCTCCGCTTCTTTAACGTTCAGGGGGCATATCCGGTCCAGGCTTTTGGCAAATTCCGTGGTAAATCCCGCGGGCATGTGCTGAACCACCAGAATCGGCTGTTTTAAATCCGCGTCCAGCTTGGAGAAAACCACCCGTAAGGCGTCGGGCCCGCCGGTGGAAATACCAATGGCGATAACCTCGGTATTTCCGGGCTTTCTGATGGGGGCCGGGGGTTTAACCCCCCCCGCGGGGGGCAGTATCGTTCCCAGGGCGGAGGCAATTTTATGGGCTTCCATAAGGGCCGGAGGGGCCTCCGGCTTTTTGACCGGCTCCGGGGGAGGGGATTTTTTGCCCTGGATCCGGCGGTATTGTCCGCCGTACCCCAAAAGCATACCAACCAGGGTGTCTTTGACCGTATGAATATCCTCCGATACCGAACCGGAGGGCTTTTGAATAAAATCACTTGCCCCCAGAGAAAGGGCTTCCATGGTTATTTCGGCGCCCCGGCGGGCAATGGAAGAGAGAATAATAACAGGTATGGTTATTCCCTGCTTTTTACGCTCCTTGAGGAATTCTATACCGTTCATTTCGGGCATTTCCAGGTCCAGGACAATAATATCCGGATCAACCCGGGGTATTTTCTGCAACGCAAAAATCCCATTCATAGCTTTTTCCGCCACCCTTAGGCCGGGAGTCGCTTCCACCATCTTGGATATCAGATTGCGCATCAATGCGGAATCATCAACGATTAATACAGAAATTTCGTCAGCCACAGATACACTCCTTGTTATTGCCGGAATTTTTAAAATTGGCCGGTATAGATGGTATTATTTGGGTCAGCGTCAGTTGTCTCAAACTATCGGCTTTTGAAACAACAGCCTTCGCTTGCTGTAAAAAGACGAATCTAAGAACAGCTTGCCCAAATGCCGGTTTAAAGATTAGCGGATTATGGAACCACGTCATTTATATGTATTTCCTGTAAAGAGTTGCCCATTGAGTTTTTACAAACTCAAATTTCGTAGCCATCCCAAAAAGGGATTCCGAATGACCAATGAACAAAAAAGATTTGGCTGCCATGGAGTCCCAAAACCGGTTTACCACCGCGGTTTGGGCCGCCTCATCAAAATAGATCAACACGTTCCGGCAGAAAACAATATCCAAATTCCTCAGTCCCGAGTCATTTTTTAAATTATGATAGTCAAACCGTATTTTTGACATCATATCTCCATGAATCTTATAGCCCCCTTCAACCTTATCAAAGTATTTTTTGAGGTAAGCAGCGGGAATTCCGGTTACCCGGGAATCCGCATAAAAACCTTCTTTTCCGGTCATAAGACATTTTAAGCTGATATCACTGGCAACAATTTCAAATTTCCAGGGAACAGGGAGGATTTCACTCATCAACATCGCGATGGTATAGGGCTCTTCCCCCGTGGAACAGCCGGCGCTCCAAATTTTTATGGTGAAATTTCCGCTTGGCTTTTTTATTTTAAGTAATTCCGGCACCACATGATGTTCCAGCGCGTCAAAATGGGCTTGGTTACGGAAAAACCGGGTTAGATTAGTGGTAATTGAGTCCAGGAAATTTTTAAGTTCTTCTTTGTCCCTGGAAATGGTATCAAAATAAGTCCGGACCGAGGAAATCCCCTTCTCCCGAAGGCGCTCCTTCAGCCTGCTTTCCAGAATAGAACGGTTGGTCGCCGTGAAATTGATACCGCTCTCATTATAAATAAGATTCCTGTACATTTCAAAATCGGCGTTAGTAAAAAAACCTTCATCGGCCATACTATTATACTAAGGAGTGGATTAATCACTGTCAATCTATATTCTCAAAAATTAGCCGATAATAAAAGAAACCGGGGCTTTTCAAAGCCGGCCGGGTTAAAAAAAGCCTCAACCGAGCGCTTATTTTTTGGGTTTTTAGGGATCTCCCCTGTTTTGGGTGAGTGGTGACGGAAGGACTGAGGTCCGGGATAACGGTTTTACATGAATAAGTTTATTTTTGTCTCAGGGGGCGTCTGTTCGAGTCTTGGCAAAGGCGTAGCGGCTTCTTCGTTGGGGGCTTTACTGGAAGGCCGGGGGCTTAATGTTCGTATGGTCAAGTGTGATCCCTACATCAATGTGGATGCCGGGACCATGAGTCCTTACCAGCACGGAGAAGTCTATGTTACCGACGACGGGGCCGAAACCGACCTGGATCTGGGGAATTATGCCCGGTTTACCTCCGGGCCCCTCTCCAAGACCAATTCGATTACCACGGGCCAGGTCTACGATTCGGTGATCCGTAAGGAACGGGAAGGACGGTATTTGGGACGCTGCGTCCAGGTGATTCCCCATATTACCGACGAGATAAAAAGCCGGATCCAGACGGTGTTCCGGGAGGATACGGATGCCGATGTGGTGATCGTGGAAATCGGCGGCACCGTGGGGGATATCGAATCCATCCCTTTTCTGGAGGCCGCCCGGCAGCTTATTCATGAATCGGGCAAAGCCAACGCCATTTCGGTCCATCTTACCCTGATCCCCGAGGTAGCCGGGGGGGAACTCAAGACTAAGCCCACCCAGCACTCGGTAAAGGCCATGCAGGAACAGGGAATTCAGCCGGATATACTTATCTGCCGGGCGCCGGTGATGCTGGATGAACCAACCCGCCGGAAAATCGCCCTTTTTACCAACATGGATCCCGATGCGGTGTTTACTTCGTATGATGTAGACACGACCATTTATGAAATACCCCTGATCTTTTTTGAGCAAAAACTGGATCAGATAGTGCTTAAAAAACTGGGGGTCGAGAGCCGTCATGCCAATCTTGCCCCCTGGTATTCCATGATGGAGCGTTTTAAGAGCCGGAAAGGGAAGGTTCGGATTGGCATTGTGGGTAAATATATGGACCTCCATGACTCGTATAAATCGGTCTACGAGGCCCTGTTCCATGCGGGATTAGCCTGCGGGGTGGAGGTGGAACCGGTTAAGATCGATTCCTCCCGGCTGGAAGGGTCGGATCCCCCGGAAAATGTTCTGGGGACGGCCGGAACGGAGGCTGAAATAAACGGCATCCTGGTGCCCGGCGGGTTCGGCCAGCGGGGGATCAACGGCATGGTCAGGGCCGCGGCCTGGGCCCGGGAAAATAAGATCCCCTATTTTGGTATATGCCTGGGGATGCAGATCATGGTTATTGACTGGGGGCGGAATGTATTGGGCTGGGAGGATGCGGATTCCACCGAATTTAACCAGGATACCAAACATCCCGTTATAAGCCTTTTGGAAGAGCAGGTGGATGTAAAAAATTACGGAGGTACCATGCGGCTGGGGAAAAGCGAATCCGTGGCGCATGGGGGCAGCCGGATCCTGGCGGCTTACGGAGAAAAAAATATCTTTGAACGGCATCGGCACCGTTATGAATTTTCAAACAAATACCGCAAGGAAATGACCGAATCAGGGCTTCTGCTTACCGCCTTTACCCCTGACGGGAGCCTGGTAGAGTGTACCGAATGGCCGGAACATCCCTGGGGTCTGGGCGTTCAGTTCCATCCGGAATTTAAATCCAAGCCTACTGCGGCGAGTCCTCTGTTCAGAGATTTTATCGCCGCGGTTCGGGACAGAAAACAGGCTCTAAGGTAGTTTATGAGACATGTTTTATTGCCCGGACTCCGCCGGATTTCTCCTTTTTTTAAAGGATTGATAGTTTTATCGGGATTTTTTTTATTATGGGGTTGCAGTTTTGACTATGGAATGATAACCATTGATGAGGACTATCCGGATCTCTTGATGAAGGACACGGAATATGTCCGGGTAAGGGACGGGGACCCCGTGGTACGGGTTAAGGCCAAACAGGTGGAACGGTATGATAAACGTCAAACCATGGAGTTAGACAACTTTTCCTTTGAACAGTTTGAGAATCACGGAGAGACGGTCAACGCCATTGGCAGCGCGGGGACCGCGTCAATGGATCTAAATTCAGGGGACATCCGTTTGGGCGGAAAAGTAACTATATCGGTGGATTCCGAAGATATTATCATAGAGACCGATACCATTGAGTGGAAGGACCGGGAGCGTTTTCTGTCCGGCCAAGAGGATGTTGCGGTGGATATATACCGTTCCGATGGGACGAGCTTTACCGGTAAGGGATTTTCCGCGGATCTGCGGCATAGAACCTGGGTTTTTTCCGGGGGCGTTGAGGGTCTCTATATCCATGATGATGAAAAAGACGGAGAGGAGATCGGGTTTCGTAATATTCTTCCGGAGGGGCTATATGATTTTGAGTAAAAAAATCCTGATTGGAAGGCCGGGAGCCGGTGTTTTACCTTTTCCGGATAGAGGGACGGCCTCGGCCGGCGCCGCGGATTCCCTGTTGCATAAGAAAATAGAACATACGCGGGGTCCGAAATTTAAGACGGCTTTTCCAAGATCCGGTATTTTGAAAAAGTCTCAACTTCTCTTCTTTTTTGTCCTGGGTTGTGTTATAACCATTCCTGCTATGGCCGATACATTTACCTTTAAGGCGAATCACATGAGCGGCGGCCGGGCGTCGGGGAAGGAAGTTACGGTTCTTTCGGGAAACGCGGAGGTTAAGTCCGATAATCTCCTCTTAACAGCGGACCGGATCGAACTCCAGGGGGATAATAATCAATTCATAGAATGTTTTGGAAATGTTCAGGGCAGGGATGAGGAAAAGGATATTCTTTTTATTACCGATCGGCTACGATACGACAGAAACCTAAAAGTAGCCCGGTTGGAAGGGGATTCTACCCTGGAGGACCGAAAAAATGAAATTGTTGCCAAGGGCCGTTTTATAGAATATGACGATCAGGCGGAACTGACGATTTTTCAAATATCGGTGCGGCTCTTTAAGGATACCATGGTATGCCGCTCGGAATACGCGATATACCGGCGGACAGAAAAACTCCTGGATCTTTCCGGATTTCCGGTGGTGTATAAGGACAGCGATGAGTTCAGGGCCGATAAGATCCGGGTAGATCTGGATACCGATGACGTAACCATGGAAGGTTCTGTTTCAGGCTCCATAAAGGGATAGCCGTCGTGAGCGATGACTCAATTAGGGACAACAACGATTCCCCCGGAGGCAGCGCCGGCCCTGTCCGGCGCGGTACGGCTATACAACCAAACGTAATCGTCCAACCTAAAACAACAGTCCAGCCTGGTACAATGGTGCGGCCCGGAGTGGCGGCACAACCAAAAACGGCCGCTCAGCCGAAAACGGCGGTCCAGCCAGGGACGACAGTGCGGCCCGGAGTGGCGGCCCAACCAAGACCGATAGCTCAGCCAAAAACAGCGGTCCAGCCTGGTACGGTGGTGCGGCCCGGAGTGGCGACACAACCAAGGCCGGCCGTTCAGCCGAAAACGGCAGTTCAGCCGAAAACAGCGATACCGCCTGGGACGAGGATACGGCCCGGTATGGCGGCATTGCCCGGCGCGGCTATACTGCCAAAAACGGCCGTTCAGCCGAAAACAGCGATACTGCCTGGGACGAGGATACGGCCCGGTATGGCGACATTGCCTGGCGCGGCTATACCGCCAAAAACGGAAGTTCAGCCGAAAACAACGGCCCAGCCTGAAGCGGTTGTACTACCAAGACCAACAGCACCGCGGGAAACAACGGTACAGCTTGGTATGGGGATACAACCCGGTGTGGCGGCGTTGCCTGAAGTTGCACCACCGGCAGTTCAGCCCCAAGAGGCAGTACAGCCTGAGACAACAGAACAGGCCGAAGGGATGGCGGAACAGCGCCAGGGAGAAGGCCGGATAGATACGGCATCCGGGATAACGGCTGAATCCGGTGTGGAAGAGGCCGTTTCAAAGACGGAGGATCTGTCCGATGTTTTGCGGCTGCGCGATACCCCTGATACGGAGACATTGGCGCCGGCCGGGGATGACAATATAAGTTTTGAAAGCGGCGATGCGGAACGTGGCCCGGATAGTGTCCCGTTGGCGGATCGTCATGTATTGAAGGTTACCAATCTGCACAAACGGTTTGGCCGCAAGGAAGTTGTCCGGGGCGTCAATTTTTCCATGCATAACGGTGAAGTAGCGGGACTTCTGGGGCCTAACGGCGCGGGGAAAACCACTATTTTCTACATGATTGTCGGCTTCTATAAACCTACCATAGGCTATGTTTCCCTGGATGAGGTAAATATCACCAAAAAACCCATGTACCGCCGGGCTCGCCAGGGTATCGCCTACCTGCCCCAGGAGGCTTCCATTTTTCGCAAGCTTTCGGTAGAGCAAAATATCTGGGCGATCCTGGAAAGCCGCCGGGACCTGAATACAAAGGAAAAAAAACAGCGCCTGGAATCCCTGCTTGAGGAGTTCGGCATAACCCGGATACGGAGTCAGCTTGGCTATACCCTTTCCGGCGGGGAACGGCGGCGCACCGAAATCGCCCGGGCCCTGGCCACGGAGCCTAAATTCCTTCTCCTGGATGAACCCTTTGCCGGCATAGACCCTATCGCGGTATTTGAAATAAAACAGATCATCCGCCGCCTGGCGGAAAAGGGTATCGGCATCCTTATCACCGATCACAATGTCCGGGACACCCTGGAAATAACCACCGAAGCCTTTATCATCAACGAAGGCACCATCGTTGCCCGAGGAGACCGGGATGTGATCCTGGGGGATGAAATGGTCCGGGAAGTATATCTGGGCTCTGAATTCAGGATGTAAGAACTTGGTCGCCCCCGGCATTTTGCGTATCCCCGGCTAAAGCCCGCTGGGGCGGGGCAATTGCCCGGTGGGGGCTAGACGATCGTGGCCTTTATCTACGCACGCTTTGGCGTGGCGTTTTTTTATCACGTCGTGCGCCCCCGCCGGGCGATTGCCCCGCCCCAGCGGGCTTTAGCGGCGAAAAGGCATAATGCCGGCCCGTATTACGCGGGGGAAGAAGCCGGGGGATGGGGAGGCGCTGCCCTGCGATGGGCCGGAGGTCTATGGGCGCTGCCCAGCGAGGGGGCTAGACGATCGTGGCTTTTGTTTACGCACGCTTTGGCGTGGCGTGTGTATCACGTCGTGCGCCCCCGCCGGGCAATTGCCCCGCCCCAGCGGGCTTTAGCCGGGGATGCGCAAAATGCCGGCCCGGCTTAGGCGGGGAAGAAGCCGGGGGATGGGGAGGCGCTGCCCTGCGGTGGGCCGGAGGTCTATGGCGCTGCTCAGCGAGAGGGCTAGACGATCGTGGCCTTTATCTACGCACGCTTTGGCGTGGCGTTTGTTTATCAAGTAGTGCGCCCCCGCCGGGCGAGAGCGCCGCCCCACCCCCCCGCTACTACCCCCCCGTACCCGTGGGGGCATAATCCGCTCACCTGGGTACTCGGCGTTGGGGGTGGGGAATTGACCGGCGGGGGCGCACGACGTGATACACACGCCACGCCAAAGCGTGCGTAAACAA
>JAITBE010000302.1 GCA_031283755.1 Spirochaetaceae bacterium | reverse complement strand
GCGGTAATCTTGGGGGTGATCTTCTCCTTTTCCGGCCCCGGGGTCTCGGCCTTGATGAGCTGGAACCCCCCGACGCCAAAGAGGGGCATCAGGGCTACGGTAAGCAGGATTATCCCCATGCCGCCGAACCAGTGGGTCATGGCCCGCCAGAAAAGCAGGGACCGGGGCAGGACTTCTATATCGAAGATGGTGGTTCCTCCGGTGGTGGCAAACCCGCAGGCACTTTCAAAAAACGCGTCGGTAAAGCTGATGCCCATTCCCGCCAGATAATAGGGGATGGCCCCCATAAGGCTTATCAGGAGCCAGGTGAGGGTTACCAGAAAAAACCCATTCCAAGAACTGAACCGGAGGGGTATTTTTTTCCGGGAAAACAGGGAGGGGATAGCGGCGGCCAGGGCGAGCCCCATGGTAAGGGCAAAGGCCCGGATCATGGGGGCTTCTTTGAAGGCCGCGGCCATGATCAGGGAGGGCAGCATGATCAGGGCGAGGATACCCAGGAGGAAGAGAAGGATACGGAGGAACATAAAAACTTTCATTACCAAACCAAACTTTTCATCGGCTCACCTATTGCCGCCAATAATCCCGGGAGAAAAACACAAAGGCGGTCCATAATTCCAGCCGCCCGGCGATCATCACCAGGGAAAGGACCCATTTTACATACCCCGGTAATCCATCGAAGACCACCCCGGGTCCTGTTCCTCCAAGGCCCAGACCGATATTCCCCAGGGCCATGAGGGCGGTATTGAGGGAAGAAAACATATCCCCCCCGGCGGTACTCACGATGAGGGTGGTGATCAGGGCCAAAAACAGGTAGAGAAACACAAACCCCGCCACCCCGTAGACCGCGTCCTTTCGTCCCACCTTTTTGTTCAACCGTATGGTGAACACCCCCTTGGGGTAGAGGAGCCGCCGCATCTCATTCCCCGCCTGTTTACCAAGAACCACGTAACGGATCACCTTGACTCCCCCGGCGGTAGATCCCGAACAACCCCCGATAAACATGAGGAAAAAGAGGACACCCTGGGCCAGCGGGGGCCAGCGGTTATGATCCGCGGCGGCAAAACCGGTGGTGGTTATGATGGTCGCCGTGTGAAAAAAGGCCTTCCCCACGGCATCCCCAAGGGAAGCCGCCCCGGAAAACAGGGAAAGGGCGATGACACCTGCGGAAACCAGGACTATCGCTCCGTATGCCTTGGCCTCGCTGTTATTAAGGATATCCCGGTACTTGCCCCGGAACAAGCGGTATAAAAGGGAAAAGTTAAACCCCGAGAGGAGCATAAAAACCGTACAAATCCCCTCGATCCCGGGGGAGTTATAGGCGGCGATGCTGTTGTTCCGGGTGCTGAAACCCCCGGTAGCTATGGTGGAAAAGGAGTGGGTTACCGCATCAAACCAATCCATGCCGCAGATACGGAGGAGCAGGGTTTCCAGGGCCGTGAGGATCAGGTACAGGAACCAGAGGATCTTGGCGGTTTCCGTGATTTTGGGGGTGATCTTCTCCTTTTCGGGGCCGGTGGTTTCGGCCTTTACCAGCTGGAATCCCCCGACTCCCAGGAGGGGGAGAAGGGCCACGGTTAACACCACGATCCCCATGCCCCCCAGCCAGTGGGTCATGGCCCGCCAGAAGAGCAGGGACCGGGGCATGATCTCCACATCGGCGAGCACCGTGGCCCCGGTGGTGGTAAACCCCGAAGCGCTTTCAAAAACCGCATCGGCCCACCGGGGAATGCGGCCGGAAAAGTAATAGGGAACCGCCCCTAACAGGCATATCAGCACCCAGGCAAGAAAAACCAGCAAAAACCCGTCGGAGGCGCTGAAACGGATCGGCCATTTCCAGGTGAGGATCGCCACGGGCAGGACCGGGATCAGGACCAGCGCCATGGGTGCCAGAAAGGGCCGGATCATGTCCCCCTCGCCATAAACCAGGGCTATCACCAGGGGAATAACCATGGTCAGGGCGAAGACCCCCAAGAGCAGCAAAAGAACCCGGAAAACTACGGCCCATCTCATGGGGAAGTGCCGAAGAGCCGCTCGATTTCTATTTCACCACTGTCTTTCGTGATGAGGACGATCCGGTCCCCCCGCTTAAAAACATAATCCCCCTGGGGAATAAAGGACCCCTCTTCGCGGTTAACCAGCATCACGAGCCCCCCGGCGGGGAGGCTGAAATTCGTGATAGGGGTATCCGCTATCGCCGCGTTGGGGCCTATCTCAATTTCGATAATATCAATGCTGCCGTCCCCGATGCGGTGGACCCCCCGCACGCCGCCGCCCATGAGGTGGGACAGGATGGAATCAACCACCACCGACTTCATGGGAATTACCACATCCACCCCAAGCTGCCGGGCTATGGCCGCATACCCCGAACCGGTTACCATGGCAATCGCCCGGCTAACCCCCCGGGATTTAAGGTAAATCGCGGCAATCATGTTCAATTCCTGATCATTGGTGGCGGTGATAATCAAATCCAGGTCGTCGATCCGTTCCTCGGCGACAAAACTTTCGTCGGAAATATCCTCGTTGAGGATCAACGCCTGGGGAAACCGGGCGGCCAGCTCCTTACAGAGACCATAATCTTCCTCAATAATGATAATCCGGCGGCGATTTTGGGGGATCAGGGATTTTAACAGGGAAAAAAAGGCCAGTCCCTGCTTCTCCGGTTCCTGCCCCAGAAGTCCCTCGGCGATGAGGACCCCCACCCGGCCGCCGCCCACGATACCTATTTTTCGGAGGGGTTTTTCGGAACCGCCGGCCAGGGTAAAAATGGCGTCCATCTCCTTTTCTTTGGTGAGGATATGGACCCGGTCTCCCGCGGCGAGCACCGTGGCCCCGGTGGGAAGGATACTCTCCCCCTTCCGCTCCACCAGGGTAACGAGGCTTTCCCCCTTGACCAGGCTGCGGAAATCAATCAGCCGGAAGCCGTCAAGGGTGCTTCCCTCGGCAATATCTATGGATCCCATCTCGTAGGGGGTATCGGCAAAGGCCAGCACATCCCCCATGGCGCCGTGTTCAATGGCGCTTAATACGGACTGGGAAGCCTCCACATCGGGATGGACAAAGAAATCGATCCCCAAGATACGTTCCCCGGCCCGGTTCAGCCTGACATAATCGTCGTTCCGTACCCGGGCGATTTTGACTAACTCGGGGTACCGGGAGGCGGCCAAACCGCAGATGATCATGTTAACCTCGTCGGAATCGGTCACGCAAACCAGGGCGTCCGCCTTGGCAATACCGGCTTCCTCCAGGGCGCTAAGGCTGTTCCCCTCGTCCTGGATTACCAGGCAATCCAGCCGGTTGGAAGCATGCCGGGCCCGCTCTCCATTGGCTTCAATCAGGGAAACATCGTGTTTTTCCTGTATAAGATACCGGGCAACCTGGGTGCCGACCATACCGGCCCCGACTATTACAATACGCATGGCTCCTCGTTTATTATATTATACATCATTTACTATTTCCAGAAACCCCGGATAGGTAATGGCGGCGCTTTCCGCCCCTGCTATTTCCACGGGCCCCGTAGCGCCCAGGGCCGCCGCCGCCAAGGCCATAACCACCCGGTGATCCCCCCGGCCGTCCACCACGCCGCCAGAGAGGGGGCCGCCGGTCCCATAAATGATCAGCCCGTCGGGGCGTTCTTCGCATACGGCCCCCAGGCGCCCCAATTCCCGGGCCATGACCGCAATCCGGTCTGTCTCCTTGATCCGGGCGTGGGCCACATTGACCAGGGCGGTTTTTCCCTCGGCGAAACAGGCCGCAGCCGCCAAAGCGGGGAGCAGGTCCGGAGCGGCGTTGAGATCGAATTCCCCCCCCCGCAGCGGTCCGGTCCGGGACACGGTGAGAAGCCAGGCATCGCCCGCGAGGCCGGTGCCGCCCTCCGGCGTCGCGGGCGTCGCCTTTGTCCAGGTTATGGTACAGCCCATACGGGCGAGGATATCAAAAAAAGCCTTATCCCCCTGGGGGTCCGCCGGATCAAGGCCGAGGAGGTCCGCCGGCCCGCCTGAGATGGCGGCGGCAGCGGCGGGAAAGGCCGCGGAGGAAAAATCCCCCGGAACCGGGCCGTTTAACGGCCGGTACCGCCCTCCCCCGGGGATACGGAAAAAGGAAAAATCTTCCTTCCCTTCAAAGGGGATATCCTGGGCCTTGAGGTACGAAAGGGTCAATTCAATATAGGGTTTTTCGTTGAGGAGGGGTACGTCAATTTCGGTCAGGGTTCCCGCCGGGGCCAGGGGAGCCGCCAGGAGCAGCGCCGAAAGGTATTGGCTCGTGGGACAGGGAAGCTGTACCCGGCCGCCTTGCCAGGGGCCCTCCACGGTTATGGGAGTACAGCCGTTTTTGGAAGCGACCCGTACCCCCAGCCCCGCCAGGGCGTCCAAAAGGGGGCCGGCCCCGCGCCGCCCTATTTGCTCATCCCCGGTAAAAGTTACCGGGACCTTTCCCAGGGCGGCCGCGGCCAGGGCGAGAAAAAGGGTGGTGCCGGAATTCCCCACGTCACAGGCCGCCGGGGGAAAGGCCCCATGGGTTCCCCCCGCGCCAATGCCCCGGACCGTCCATCGAACGAGTTTTTTCCCTTCCCCGTCCGGGGGATTGGCGCAGAGGCTGTCCGCGGAACGTTCTTCGGCGATCTCCGCCCCCAAGGCCCGGCACACGGCCGCGCAGGAACGGGCATCCAGGGAATCCAGGGGATAGGCGATCTCCGAAACCCCCTCCCCCAGGGCCGCGATGAGCAGCCGCCGGATGGTGTGGGACTTGGAGGCCGGAATACGGACGAGCCGGGAAAACCGGTGGGGCGTGATAACCACCTGCATGGCGTTACCTTACCACATTTTGCGTCTTTCTGCTAAGACCCGCTGGGGAGGGGCGGCAATTCCCTCCGTGAGCTACCTGTAGAGTCCGCCTGCGGAGCCCGGCGACCGGTCTCCTCCGGCGGGGAATTCCAGAGCCGCTCACGGAGGGAATTGCCGC
>JAITBE010000099.1 GCA_031283755.1 Spirochaetaceae bacterium | reverse complement strand
CTTTCGTTATTCCATATATCCAGATTATCGATATGAATGATATTGTTTTTATTATCCATAAGGCATCATCATACTATAGGGGTGTGTTTTTTGCAATGTTTTTGATGATTCCGGCAATGTTCAAGCCAGGGGACTGAGTTTCGGGCGGTCCGGGAGGCTGGGCCTCCGGCAATCGCAATTTTACATTTAAGTACGCGGATTACCACGAACCACTCGAACAGACACGAACGGAATTACTGCTCCGCCGACCCCTCGCAACGCCGTAGACCCCCGCTCCATCGCGGGCAGCGCCGCTCCTCCCCGGTCCTCTTCCCCCGCGTAAGCCGGGGCGGCATTTTGCGCTTGCTTTTCAGGCTAATACCGCGGGGGCGGGGCAAGTGCCCGGCGGGGGCGCACGACGTGATACGAAAAACGCCACGCCAAAGCGTGCGTAAAAAAAGGCCACGATCGTCTAGCCCCCGCCGGGCAATTGCCCCGCCCCCGCGGGACTCCCTGAAAAGCGCAAAATGGCGTCCCGCATCTCCACCGCCGCCTTCCTGGCCGCCTCCGCGGCAAAGCGGTTGTCCGCTTCCCCGGCGGCCTTTTCCTTGTCCCAGGCCCTCAGGATAGACCGGGAGGCATTCACCACGCCGCCGTTTCCTTCCCGCAGGAGCAGGGCCGCTTCCGCCGCGCCTCCCCCCTGGACGCCATAGCCGGGAATGAGGAAAAAGAGGTTCCCCCGCTTCTTCCGGATGGCCGCGGCCTCCTCTTGTTCGGTACACCCCACCACCGCGCCAAAGGCCCCGTACCCGTATTTTCCCGGGCAGCCCGCGGCCAGTTCCTCAAGCCGGTCCCCCACCACATCGTAGAGCCGGCCCCCGGTCTTAAGGTCCTGGTATTCAAAATCCCGCATCCCCTTGTTGCTGGTCCGCATGAGGACAAAGGCCCCCTTGCCCCGGCTGCCGGCGTAAGAAAGCCAGGGATCGATGGAGTCCATGCCCATATAGGGGGAAAGGGTAACAAAATCAGCCTCAAAATCCCCCGTAAAGTGGGCCTTGGCATACCGCAGGGCCGTATCGGCAATGTCCCCCCGTTTAATATCGGCGATGACCAGGGCGCCCCGTTCCCGAAGATAGGCCAGGGTCTTGGCGTAGGTCTCAAGTCCGGCCAGGCCCAGTTCTTCATAATAGGCAATCTGTATCTTAAAACAGGCGCTTATGTCTGCCGTGGCATCGATAATCGCCCGGTTAAAGGCCAAAACCGCCTGTGCGTCCGAGGCCGCCCGCCGGCGCTCTCCGGGGGGCAGGTATTCCACCGCGGTGTCCAGGCCCACGCAGACATGGCCCCGGGCGGCCACCGCTTCGTAGAGTTTATCCACATTGTACATAGGCGCCTTTAGTAGGAGAGGTAATCACCGTAAATCTGGTTAAAGGCATATTCATAATCCTCAAGGAGCTGCAGCTCCTTGGCGTACTCTATGCCTTCTATATTGTTGTTGATGTTGGCAAGGTAATCCCAGGTAGTCCGGATGATTTCCAGGCAGTTCTCGAATTCCGCCGCGATCCCGGTTTGAGCCGCTGATCCCGATGAACTAACCGGCCCATACCCCTCGTTGTAAACGACATTCCGGCGGGTCCCGTATCCGGTCCGGGCCTGACTAATGGCCGCGGCCCGGTTCCCGATATCCATAAGGCTTTTCCCCAGGGTAATAACCCCCTCGGCTTCCTGGATCCGGAGGTCGGTCAAAGACCGCCGGTTTCGTAAAGCCGCCGGACTAAGGGTCAGGGGAAAAGGCCCGGCCCGCCAGGTCTTCCCCTGGGTGTCGGTGTATATCAGGGAAAAGGCTCCCAAGGCATCCCGCGACGAGGCGATATTTTCCAGGTCCACCAGGGAGATCAAGGTCTTGCTCTCCCCGTTATGGAGCGTACCAAGCCGGAAACGTATACGGCTATCCGTAACCCAATACGGGTAACCCCAGGTTTCCCTGAAACGCACCCCCGGAGCCAGGGAAAGTTCCAGGTCGATCTGCCACACCGCGGGAACCACCAGCCGGTCCAGCTCGCTGCCGAAGGCCTGTGCCATGGTCTCAAAATCAGGGATGAACCGGAAAGCGCCTCCCCCGGCGGCGGCAATATCCGCCATCAGGATGACATCACTATCCATTCCCACGGCGACGGTGGAAATATCAATCCCCTGCTTGGTATAAAAATCGTTTGCCTTTAGGAATTCGGTTTCAGGACAGCCGCTGTTGTCCATTCCCCCGGAGAGGAGGATCACCCGGTTGAGGTAATCGCCCTGGTAGTTGGCCTCCACTTCGGCATATCCCACGAGCATACCCTGGTACAGGTCGGCGCCTCCCCCCGGTTCCAGACCGTCAATCAGCGCGATGAACTGATCCCGGTCATCCTGGGTTTGGATCAGGGTAGGCGGCACCACCAGTTCCACCTGGCCGCCAAAGGCAACCACCGATACAATATCCCTTTCCCGGACCTGGTCCATATAGGCGCGAAAGGATTCCTTGACCCATTCAAGTTTGTCATTTTCCATATAAACGCTGGTATCAATGACAAAACTGAGGTTCATGGAGGGCAGGGCTTGAAAATTTTCCTTTTTACCCTTGAGGCCGATCATAAAATAGGCCGTGGAATTCCGGATATCCGTAAGGGGTATTATATTAAAGGGCCCGCTTTGGGGGAGGGGATAGTTATAATCCGCCTGAGCTATATACTCGCTGAGCCACACCTCCTGGGGAGCAAGAACATAATCCAATCCGCCCCCGGAGGAATCCTGACTTTCAGAAGAAAACGTCTGGGAAATCCCGGAAGCGCCGAGGATAGATGGGAGGAGAAGCCCCGCTATAATAAGAAAAACTCTTCCGTATTTCATATATTCCTCCTCGTGTGGTTCACCGATCTCATACGCATCCGCCGCAAAACCGGCTGTTTTATGGAAAAATCACCTTTTTTCGCCTAATGGCTGCAAAATCGCGGTATTTAGAGGAATTTGAGGCTCCGGGATCGTGGTCCCGGCCGGCCGCGGACCTGCGGTCCGAAACACCTGCCCCGTTTCGTTCAAACGATGCACAACTACCGCGCTAAGGGACCGTCGAACAAGTCTGACAGCCCCGGCCTGTTTAAAAAAACCGTCCGTATCACCGGTTCCAATGGCACCGTCCACGGACCATTCCGGGATTAGCCCGGCAAGGCTAATTATAACGCATCGGGGCGTCAAAAACAACCCGGCCGCCGCGGATAGTCATAAGAATAATACCCCGCAATTCCCGGCCTGAAAACGGGGAGTTATTGCCCCGGGACTTAAAAAAACCCGCCTCCACCCTTCGGGCGGCGTTGATATTGGCGATAACAAAATCCGCCCGGAACCCCGCCGCGATCCGGCCCCGGTCCTTGCCGAGGCCCAGGATCCGGGCGGGGGCTCCGCTCATCAGGGCGGAAAGCTGTGAAAGGCTCATCCCCCCGGAACCATTCTCCCGGACCAGTTCCGTTAAACATACCCCAAAGGCCGTTTCCAGGCCGGTAAAACCCGGCGCGCCCCCGGCCTTGCCGGCCTGGGTATGGGGGGCATGGTCCGTGGCAATGGCGTCGATGGTCCCGTCCAGGAGGGCGGCGATAAGGGCCTGCCGGTCCTCCTCGGTCCGCAGGGGCGGATTCACCCGGCCGTGGGACTCAAGCCCCAAACGCCGGGCGGCTTCTTCGGTAAGGGCGATGTGGTGGGGGGTGGCCTCACAAGTGAGGAAAAATGAACCGGGAGTCGCATCCACCCCCCCGCGCCCCGATTTTACTGTTTTTTTGGCCGCCCGGATGAGGTCCACCGCTTCCTTTGTGGACACATGGGCGATGTGAATATGGCAGCCCGCCTTCCGGCCCAGATCAATGGCCCGGCGGCTCCCATGGTTCTCCTCAATACGGCTCCACACTTCCCGCGCCGCCCCGGAACGGCGGGCGGCCTCGGCCTCGGGCCCGCCGGCATCGCAATGGCAGGAAACGGGAAGGCCCAAACAACGGGCTTCGGTAAGGGCCGCGAGGAAAAGGCCGTCATCGGCCACGTCCCGGCCGTCTTCGGAGAGCAGCCGGGGGACATAGGGCCCGCGGGAAGCTGTTTCCCCGGCCGCTTCCGGAGAAGCCAGGGCGGTGATGCCGGAAAGTTCCCGGCCCTCCATGGCCCTGGTAAGGGACAAGACCGGGTAGAGGTCGATAAGGCCCAGGGCGTCGGAACGGCTCTTGAGGCGGGCCGCTTTTTCAAGGGTATCGATTACCGGCTTGGTATTAGCCATACACGCCACGGTCCCGTAGCCCCCGGCAGCGGCGGCCAGGCCCGCGGATTCCAGGGTTTCCGCGGGAACCCCGGTTTCACTATCCGGGAAACCCGGATCCCGGAAATGGGCGTGGAGATCCACCAGGGCGGGCAAAAGCACCGGCCCGCTCCCTTCGACCAGGGCTCCTTCGGAACCCTGGGGGTAGAGGCGGCCGCCGTCGATGATACAGCCGGCCTCGGAGGGGCCCGGGCCGGGGATCACGTCCCGGATAAAGCCGTCCTCAATAAGCACCGAACCGGTCCGGTCCATGGTTTCATCCACCAGACGGAAATTTTTCAGTATAAGCCGGTGAGCCATAACCCCTCCAGATTAACCGATAGTGGTGACCCTGGCAAGGACCGATTCATGCAGCATGACGCGCGCAAGGGATAGGAGCGGAATAAGCATTGACAGGCAGGGCCTGTCAATGCTTATTAGAGCGGATAGCCCGGTCCGGCCTTGGCCGGATGCGCCCAAAATACCCGGATCATGAACTTACCGCGTTAGGAAACGTTCTGCGCCTGGGGGCTGAGGGCCTTGGATATATGGTAACAGTAATTCCCCAGTTTTTCGATCCGCCGGACTATGTCGATAAAAAGCAGTTCGGTTTTTACGCTTTCCCCGGACTCGATGCGTTTGCGTCCCAGTTTGCGGAGTTTTTTCTGGAACAGGTGGATCCGCTGTTCCAATTCCTCCGCGTGGAGCCGCTCGGTCTCGGAAAAGAGGGAGCCTAAGTGGGCCTGGACAAAGGAGAGAAATTCCTCCACCAACCCAGCGTAGGGGGAGAGGGCCTCCATTTCCTTTTGTTTGAAGTGCAGCTCTTTTTTTATCCCCCGTTCCAGGATGATGGAGAGGCCGCAGCAATCGTCGATCATATCCTCCAGTTCCGCTATGACCCGGAGCAGTTGGGTTACGTGGCGTTCCGACCGTTGATTAAGGGAGTAGGAGGAACATTCTATGAGGAAACGGGTCAGCTCTTCCTGCATTTCATCGGCAAGGTTTTCCTTCTTTTTGAGGTCCTCCACCAGGACGAAGGCCCTGTCCGCGTCTAAATTTTCCAGGGCGGCCTTGAATTGGGTAAACATGGAGGAGGCGATCCCCGCCATATCCCGGATCTCCTTTTCCGCCCGGAGGATGTTGAATTCCGGCGTGTTTTGAATGGACCCCGAAAGGTATTTGAGTTTGTAGGGTCCCGGGGCCTGGGCGTCTCCCTTTATCAGGAAGGTTACCAGGGCGGCGAAGGGCTTAACAAAGGGCAAAAAGATAAGGGTGTTAATCGTATTAAAGACCGTGTGGAACATGGCCAGATGGGTGGTAAGCCCCGCCTCGATCCTTTCCCCGGGGGTGATAAGGTCCACGAGGGCAATGAGGTACGGGAAAAAGATCAGGGCCAAGACAGTGCCGATCACGTTGAACAGGATGTGGACCAGGGCGGCCTGTTTTGCCGTGGTTTTGGTCCCGATGGCGGCCATTGCGGCGTCGATGGTGGTGCCGATATTGGCTCCCAGGATCATGGCCGCGGCAAAGGGGAATTCTATTACCCCGTTATAGGTCATGGTGAGGACTATGGCGGTGGCGGCGCTGGAGGAATGGACCAGCAGGGTGATGACCAGCCCCACGGCGGTCCCCAGGAACCGGGTGGAGATGAGGCCGGGATTGGAAAAGGCTCCGACAAAGTCAAAGGCCCCGGCGCCGAGGATGGGCATGGATTTGGTCAGGAAATCCAGCCCCAGGAAGAGCAGCCCCAGCCCGAGGAGGACCTCCCCCAGGTTCCGGGTTTTCCGGGAGATCATCTTGAGGGCAAATCCGATCCCCACCGCGGGCACCGCCAAGGTAGAGATGTTGAGGGAAAAGCCCACCAGGGAGACGATCCAGGCGGTTACGGTGGTGCCGATATTGGCCCCCATGATCACCCCGATGGACTGGGTCAGGGTAAGGAGGCCGGCGTTTACCAGGGACACCACCATGACCGTGGTCGCCGACGAAGACTGGATGATGGCGGTAATCCCCAGGCCGGTCAAAACCCCCGCCAGCCGGTTCCCGGTCATAAAACTTAAGACCCGCTGCATCCGGTCCCCGGCGGCCTGCTGGATACCGTCGCTCATCACCTTCATCCCGTAGAGGAAGAGGCCCAGACTTCCGGCAAGCCGAAAAATTATCTCAACATATCTCATCTTATTTTATTATAATCTTTTTTTCAAATTTTACCTACCCCCTCAGGGCCACTGCATTTACTTTTCAGAGGCTGAAATTTGCCAAAACATTGAAGAATTTTTAACCACAAAGGCGCACAAAGGCGCAGAAGGAAGGAATAGTGTTGCTTCATGCATCCTTTGTGTCCTTCGTGTCCTTCGTGGTTAGTTTTTCTTGGAAATTCCGGTGAATTCAAGGAAATTTTAACGATCAAAAAGTAAATGCTTTTGCCCTGCACGGAGGTCCCGTAGACAAGGGGTGTTTTATTTTTTATGGTAATGTTATGAAACCCGGAGACGACCTGCTTTTCCGGCGTCAAAGCGCCGATGACTTTATGGAGAAAGCCGAAATCGAAGCGGCCGGCGAATACGCCAAGGGGTACATCAGCTTTCTGAACCAGGTTAAAACAGAACGGGAAGCGGTTGCCAAAACCATTGCCATGGCGGAAGAAAAGGGCTTTGTTCCCTGGCGGCGGGGTCTAAATTTCGCGGCGGCCCCCGGAATATACCTCAACCAGCGGGGAAAGGCCGTGATGTTCTGGGTCCACGGAAAGCGGCCCCTTGCCGAAGGGTTCTCCGTCATAGGCGCCCACATCGATTCCCCGCGGCTTGACCTTAAAATGCGGCCCCTCTATGAGGAGGCGGGGATGGCCTATTTTGATACCCACTACTACGGCGGGATCAAAGCCTACCAGTGGACCGGCATCCCCCTGGCCCTGCACGGGTACCTGGTCCGTAAGGACGGGCAAGGGGTAACGGTGCGGATCGGGGAGGAGCCGGGGGACCCGGTTCTGTTTATCGCCGACCTTCTGCCCCATCTGGCGAAAGCCCAGATGGAACGTCCGGGAAAGGAACCGGTCAAAGCCGAAGACCTGGATGTGCTGGCGGGGCTTCGCCCCTTTCCCGGCGCCTCCGGGGAAGGCCGGGTAAAACTCAATATCCTCAGGCTGCTCCATGAAAAATACGGGATTACCGAAGGGGACCTTATTTCGGCGGAACTTTTGGTGGTCCCCGCCTTTCCGGCCCGGGACCTGGGCCTTGACCGGAGCATGGCCGGCGGCTACGGCCAGGACGACAAGGTCTGTGTGTATCCGGCCCTGACCGCCCTGCTGGCTCTTACGGAACCGGAATACACCGCCGCGGTGGTCCTCGCGGACAAGGAAGAAACCGGCTCCCTGGGCATGACCGGTATGCGGGGGTCTTTTTTCCGCAATTTTATTGAGGAGCTTGCCGAATCCTCAGGGGAAAAGGCCCGGACCATTCTGTCCCGTTCTTTTTGCCTTTCCGCCGATGTTAACGCCGCCTATGACCCCCGTTACCCTGAAGCTTTTGACCCCCACGGAGAAGCGGCGCTGAACCATGGGGTTGTCCTTTTTCGGTATTGGGGAAGGGGGGGCAAGGAAAACACCAACGACGCCCAAGCGGAAACCACCGCCGCCCTGCGGAGGATCCTGGACGCGGCAAGGGTACTCTGGCAGACCGGCGAAGGCGGCCGGGTCGGCGTTGAAGAAAGCGGAACCCTTTCCCGGTTTTTTGCCGCCCTGGACATCCCTACCATCGATCTGGGGGTCCCCCTCCTGTCCATGCATTCCCCTTTTGAGGCCGCGGCCAAAGCCGATGTATACATGGCCCACCGGGCCTTTGCGGCATTTTTCAACCGGACCTTCAGCCCCTGGGACGAATA
>JAITBE010000241.1 GCA_031283755.1 Spirochaetaceae bacterium | reverse complement strand
GCGGCAATAATAAGGGCCTGTTCCCGCAAAAGGGAGGATTTAAAAATTTCGGCGGTGGATAAGTCCGCTTCGAATACTTTTCTAATTTCAAAGACCAGCATCACCGCCCGGAGGGAATCTCCGCCCATTTCAAAAAAGTCCGCCTCCCTACCGATATGTTTTTCCTCCAGGCCCAGCACAAGCGCCCAGAGACCGGCGAGTTTTTTCTCCGTTTCCGTTTCCGTTTCCGGCGCGCCGGTACTTTCGTCCACAAAGGAGGGCGGGGGCAGGGCTTTCCGGTCCACCTTGCCATTTATGTTACGGGGCAGTGTATCAAGCCGCTTAACAAAGCGGGGAACCATATAGGGGGGAAGAAAATCTGAAATAAAATTCCGCAGGGAAGATACATCCAGAGCGCCGGCGGCGGCCACATAGCTAACCAGATATTTTACCCCGGCTTTGTTTTCGACGGCCACGGTAACAGATTCCAGTACTCCGGGATAACGCCGGACACAGGCGTCTATCTCTCCGGGTTCTATCCGGTAACCCCTGATCTTGATCTGAAAATCCAGACGGCCAAGGATTTCAATGTTCCCGTCTTCCGTTATGCGGACCACATCTCCGGTCCTGTACGCCCGTTCATATCCACTCTCATCACTGAAAGGATTCTTGACAAAAACCTCGGCGGTCTTTTCTTCCTGATTGAGATACCCCGCGCTTACCGCGGGACCGGCTGCCCAGAGTTCCCCCTTTTCGCCCCGGGGCGTTATCTTCCCCTCCCCATCCACCACGTAAATATCGGTGTTATCTTTAGGTTTTCCCGCAGTAATATGGGGGTCCCCGGGCCTCACCTCTCCCAGGGCAATTCCGCCACAACATTCGGTACATCCGTAGCCGTTGTATATCTTATACCCCGGGGAGAGTTCCGGCAGGGGCATAACATTCTCTCCCCCCAGGATAAGGCCCCGCAGGGAATGGTTTTTTTCCTGGACAATAAAATGGCTCCCAAAACCGGAAGGCAGCAACGCCGCAACAATATGGTTGGCCTCAAAGCAGGCGTTAACCTTCCCGGTATCCAGGCGAAGCTCATCGGGAATTATATGAATCGCCGCCCCGGCCATAATGGCGGGAAAAAGATCGGAGGTATGCACAATAAATGAAAGGCTGACATACGACGCCGTCGCCTCTCCCGGCGCCAGACGGAGCAGGTTTTTGTTATACGCCGCCGCATCCAGTCCGTTTTTATGCTTGATCATAACCCCCTTGGGATTACCGGTACTGCCCGAAGTATATATGATCGCCATAATATCCTCGGAAAGAGGCGGGGCAAACACGGCGGCCTTCTCTTTGCTGTTCACGGCAGAAGCCAGAAATTCCCTGCCGTAAACCACGGTTCCCGTAAAACTGGGGATGCGATCTTCAAGCCCCGTATCGGCAATCACCTGCGTTATACCGGCGTCTTCTGCCATAGCGGCGAGACGCAACGCCGGGAGATTCGTATTTAGGGGAACGTAAACGGCGGCGGCCTTCATGATTCCAAAAACCGACAGGGGCGCCAGTTCATTGCGTTCCGTCAAAATGCCTATCCTGTCGCCCCGGACAGCGCCCAGCCGGATTAATTCTGCCGCCAGGAGGTCCGTAATCCGGTCAAATTGGCGGTAATTAAGGGAAAAATCCCTGTGTACCAAGGCGGTATTTTCCGGCCCCGTCCGGGCATGGCGACGCAGAGGATCCACCATGGTAAGCCCGGCGTTTTCCGTGGTACGGTAGCCCTTTAGGCAACTCATTCGCGCATAATCCATAGGGCTTACAGGATCGTCTTTGTCAGGGCCAATAAATTTTTGCTGCCCTCATAACGATATTCCACCGTATCCATTATTTTTTTCACCATAAACACACCAAGACCTCCTATGGGGCGATCCTCCGCAGAGGCGCCGATATCGGGATCGGATTTAACAAGGGGATCATAGGGATCGCCCCGATCCTCAAACTCAAACCGTATTTCATTAAAACCTGTTTTGATCCGGATAACGGCAAAGCCCGTTTCGGGGTTGTACGCATAATGGGCGATATTGACGAATATCTCCTCTATGGCAATGTCTATCTGCCTTTGTGTTTTGAGCGGACAGTCCATTTTTTCAAGTTCGGCATTCACAAAATCCAGCACCTTGTCAAGATTTTTACTCAGGGCTTCAATATTCAGCTCTTTCCATTCACCAACGCCGTGGTATTGCAGGACGAGCATAGTAATATCATCAGCCTGTTCAGCGCCGCAGGCAAAGGCATCAATCTCCTGTTTAATCGAAAAAGTAAAATCCTTTAAACCGGAATCTTTATATTTATTGGCGGCCTCCATAAGCTCGGATTCACCAAAAAGTTCTTTTTCCGGATTTAAGGCTTCGGTAACGCCGTCGGTATAAAGGAATATCATATCCTCCGGCTTAATTATTATGGTTTCGTCGTTATAGACCATATCCTCCATGCCCCCCAGTACCAGGCCGCGCTTGATCTTGATCCACTCAAAGCCCTCCTCCCGTCCGAGGAGAGGCGGGTTGTGTCCCGCATTAACACAGGTGAATTTACCCGTGGGGATGTCCAGGTACCCCATAAAAGCGGTCACAAACATACCTTCCTCGTTATTTGCGCAGAGGAGATTATTCACCGTTTCAAAAACTTCCTTGGGGCTCAGGCCGTATTGGGCATTGTTCTTGATCAGGGTTTTGGCGATAACCATGAAGAGGGCGGCGGGAACTCCTTTTCCGGAAACATCGGCAATCAATACCGCCAGGGTATTTTCATCAATGAGGAAGAAATCGTAAAAATCACCCCCTACCTCCCTGGCGGGAAGCATCGATCCGTAGAGATCGAATTCCTGCCGGTCCGGAAAAGGCGGAAATATCCTTGGCAGCATGGAGGCTTGAATCCTCGTGGCAACGTTGAGTTCCGCCCCAATCCGTTCTTTTTCCGCGGTTACCTGGCGTAAATTTGCGATATAGCCCTTCAACTCTTCTGTCATACGCTCAAAACTCAGGCTTAATTCTTCAATTTCATCCCCGGTTTTTATTTCCGAGCTATAGTCCAGATTTCCATTGCCTAGCTTTTTTACGCTACCGGTAAGGGTAGTAATAGGCCGTGCTAT
>JAITBE010000096.1 GCA_031283755.1 Spirochaetaceae bacterium | reverse complement strand
GGTATTAGACCCCACTGCGAATAAACAATAGTAAGGGGGAGGATAAACCCTATGGAATGGCGGGCAAGTCATATTCTGGTTAAAGATAAAGTATTGGCGGAAGATCTGTTAAAACGGGTTAAACAGGGTACCCAATTTGAGTCCCTGGCACGGGAATTTTCAACCTGTCCTTCAAAATCTTCCGGAGGGGATCTGGGGTGGTTTGGTCCCGGTAAGATGGTGGCCCCCTTTGAAGCGGCGGTTAAACGGCTTTCGCCCGGATCTGTTGGGGATGTAGTGCAGACCCAATTCGGCTATCATATTATCAAATGTACCGGCCGGAAAGAATAGAGCCGGTTCGTTGTTTGGTTTACTTGATAAGCGGAGCTTGTCCTTCAAAATTATGGTCCCGGCCATTGGATTTTGAAACAGCTTCATGTAAAAGTGCGGCTTATTGATGTTAAAGGTGTTCCTATTTATAAAGCCTAAAAAGGAATCTCATGGCTATTAAAAAAAGTGAATATCGATCAATTATTCGCCTTGATCATGAATTAAATCAGATTCAGGATTTAGATCTCCTTTTGGAGCGTATTTTGTTGGAAGCCCGCCGGGTAGTTCACGCAGACGCGGGTTCAATTTATGTCAAAGAATGGGTACGGGAGCGGGATCGAAATGTTGAAAAACTCGTTATTAAATATGCCCATAACGAAACCTTGCAGAAAAAATTACCCCCGGGGCACAAACTTATTTATTCGGTATTTTCCCTGAACATTGACAAACAGACCATTTCCGGTTATTGCGGCGCGACTCAAGAGTTAGTTAATGTTCCTGATGTTTATCATATTCCCCAGACAGCTCCCTATTCCTTTAATACCTCCTATGATCGTATCGCCGGATATAAGACTGTTTCTACCCTGGCAATCCCCCTCAATACCGCGGAGGGCCGTCTTATGGGGGTAATCCAGATGATCAATGCTAAGGATAAAGCGGGAAATATCATTCCCTTCTCCGAGGATGATGAATTTCTTATCTCCCATTTTGCTATCAATGCTACGGTGGTATTACAGCGGGCCTATATGACCAGGGCTATGATCCTCAGGGTGATTAAGATGTCGGAACTGCGGGACCCTAAAGAGACCGGCCCCCACGTAAACCGGGTTGCCGGTTACGCGGTGGAGATCTACGATAAATGGGCGGCCCGCCAGCATATTTCAGAAGTCGAGCGGGAACGTTTTCGGGATACCCTGAGGATCGCCGCCATGCTCCATGATGTAGGAAAAGTGGCTATTTCGGATGTCATCTTAAAAAAGCCGGCCCGGTTCATTGAGGAGGAATACCTTATCATGCAGCATCATACAATATACGGGGCAGTCTTATTTAATGATCCCCAGTCCGACCTGGATATTATTGCCCGGGATATTGCCCTTACCCATCATGAAAACTGGGACGGTACCGGATATCCCGGATGGATTGATCCGTTCACGGAAAAACCGATTAAGACCGATGCCGTTGGGAACCCCTTGGGTCGAAAAGAAGAAGAGATACCCCTCCCCGGCAGGATCGTTGCCATCGCAGATGTATATGATGCCCTCTGTTCCAAACGAATTTACAAGGAACCCTGGCCCGAGGAGCAGGTTTTAGAAGAGATCCGGCAATTATCGGGATCAAAATTTGATCCCTTCCTGGTGGAATGTTTTTTTGAGAGCCTGCACAATATCAAACAGATCCAGGCGCTTTTCCCTGAGCAAGAGAAGCTTCCCGGATAAGCCGGGATAGGATCCGGTCAAAACTGTCGGCAAAGGTCTTGATCTCCCGTTTCCCGTAGGATCCGCCCCGGCCGCTGCCAAGGCCGTATTCCGCCAAATCCACCATAAAATCCTTGAGGGACAGACATTCCCTGATGTTTTCCCTGTCAAAGACCCTGCCCCGGTCGTCTATGACGGTAATGGCCGCTTCCACAAGCCGGGCCGCTAGAGCAATGTCCCGGGTGATGGCCAGATCTCCCGGTTCTGCCAGGGAGATGATCCGGTGGTCCGCTGAATCATCTCCGGGGGGACAGAGCTCCATCAACCCCCGGTCTCCGTCTATGCCCGGAATCAGCCGGTTCGCGGCAAATATAGCCCGGATACCGGTTCGCGAGGACGCGCGCAGAATGGTTTCCCGGACCGGGATCGGGCAGGAATCGGCATCTACCAGGATCTTCACCGAAGTCAGGCTTCTGCCCGGAGATCCACGGCACCCACTCCGGCGGCATAGAGGGTATAGGTTCCCCCCAGGGAGAATCCTTTTGCGGCAAATCCCGCAGGAATAAAAGCGCTTTCTCCTTTTTCCAGGTTCCATTTTCCCTCCTGGTTTTTTCTCCCTATGGTGAGCTTTCCCTCAGTAACCATAAAAATAAAGGGACCTTCCCCGGCAAAGTTCCCTTCCGGTCCCCGGCCTTCCCGGAGAAAAAGTGAAAATTCCCTGCAGGGAACAGGATAGTTGAAAAAAACGGTCTGGGGTTCTGGGGGTTTTAATATTTCCGGGCAAAAGGGAGAAAAATTGAGGATATGTACCAATTCATCAACATCCATGTGTTTGGAGGTCAAGCCGCCCCGAAGCACATTATCCGAATTGGCCATAAGTTCCACCCCAAAACCATGGACATAGGCGTGGAGGATCCCCGCGGGAAGATAGATCGCCTCTCCGGGGTTAAGAGTGATACAATTAAGGTAGAAGGGGGCAATAACAGCAGGATCTCCGGGATAAAGCTCCGCGAAATAGGCGGAAAGCCGCCATTCCTCTCGGAATTCCGGGTGGGTTTTTTCCAAAACCATTGGTTGAAGGATCTTGTTGGCTAATTCTTCGGTAATTTCCCGGGGGAAACCAAAAAGAAGGCGGATAAAATCCTTAAGCCCACCGGGTTTATCCAGGGCGGAGCTCAGTTTATCCAGGGCAGTACCCAGGGGGCTTTGGATAGAACAAAATTTCCCCAGAGCTTCAAGGCGACGCCGGATCTCGCCGGGGGTACGAAACCCGCACATGGCCACAAAGGGACTTAATGCACAAAGAATTTCCGGTTTATGGTTGGGATCCTTATAGTTTCGGTCGGGAGCGTCCGGGGCCAGTCCTTCCCGGTTTTCCCGGTCCCACCCTTCTTTTGCCTGTTCCAGGCTGGGATGGGCTTGGATGGAAAGGGGCTTATCCGCCGCCAGGAGTTTGTACAGAAAGGGAAGGGTGCCAAAGGTCCGGTTTACCCCTTCGCCCAGGTAATAAACAGGATCCCGGCTTATCAAGGCGGAAAGTAACAGATCCTCCCCTTGCAGAGATACCCGGGAGGGACCTTCAGGGTGTACCCCCATCCATAATTCAGCCCAAGGTTCCCCTTGGGGGTTTATATGACCTAATAAACCGGGGATCCATTCCGGAGAACCCCATTTATAGGGTTTTATCTTGTTTTTCAATTTAAAAATCTGAAGCATACCACAATTTTATCCCGGCTTTACCAAAGGGACAAGCGGGCAGGAAAGCAGGGCCTATCCACAAGGGCTATGGTATTTATCCTTTATCTTCCAGAACCTTTTCCACCCGGACAATCATATCCAAGAGGAGTTTCTCCGCTTCCCGGGAATCGCTCTGGCCCGAATCATTTTTGGGTGTTTTTTGCAGTTCATCACAAAGCAAAAAGCCGGTGATAATGGCGATTTTAAGGGGATCCTCGAGGCCGGTTTTTTTTTTTGTATTTTCGACGGCGGAACGGAAATATGTTAAAAGATTTTCAAGGTAAGCGGAATCTTCGTTTGCGGAAATTGAAAAAGATGTCCCCAATATATCAATACGGAGGTCACTTCTCGGCATATTAACCCCTTAAAAAATATCCAATTCCGCGGCAGTAGTAGAAAGGTCGGCGTCTATGATTTCTCCGTCCCGTGAAGGTTCTGAAATTTCCGTTTCCGGATCGAACAAGCCCTTATCGGGCTCAGCCGCCGTTAAAAGAGGATCTTCCGGCGGTTCCGAAAGATACCCGTCATCCGGAGAGTTATCTTTCAAGGGTTTTTCACCGCTTCCCGTATCCACCGGAGGGGCAACCGAAGCCTTTGAATCCCGGTTGGAACCGTCTCGTGTACCGGTTTCCGTTTTCCCCGTCCTGTTTTTGATGGGAAAAAGACTCTTTTCTACGGCATCCTCAAATTGGTTGAGCCGGTTAAGGGCGGAAATAATTCCTTCCTCAATGCGGCTCTGATCTTCTTTAAAACGTTGAATTAATACCTCAAGCTCATCAATCCGTCTCTGATAGGTATCCAATTTTTCCTTCAGAAGTGTATTTTCACCGGTTACCTGGCTAACAAAATCAAGGGCCTTGGCGACCTTAGTTTCCAATAATTTGACCTGCTCAAGGGTTACCATTGATTATGCCCCCAATGCCGTTTTTGCCTGGGCTACCACCGCTTTAAAGGCGCCTAAATCTTCCACGGCCATAGCCGCCAGGACTTTCCGATTGATGGTTACCCCCGCCTTATTAAGGCCGTCCACCAGCCGGGAGTAGGAGAGTCCCTCCGCTCGGCAGGCCGCGTTTATCCGGATAATCCAAAGCCGCCGGAAATCACCTTTCCGATCTTTCCGATCCCGGTAGGCATAAAAAAGCGCTTTGGCAACCGCGTCTTTAGCGGTTTTATAATTGGAATGCCGCCGGCCCCAATAGCCTTTTGCCAATTTAAGTATTTTTTTACGATGGTTTTTTCTTTTAGAACCGTCTACAGCTCTTGACATAACAAAACACTCCTATCCATAGGGTAATAATTTCTTTTTGATCACCGGTACATTGTCACTGGACAAGATACCGGGATGACGGAGATTCCGTTTCCGCTTACTTGACTTTTTGGTAAGAATATGGCGAAGGTTTTGTTTTTTATATTTTACCTTGCCTGTTCCCGTAAAAGAATAGCGCTTCGCGGCGCTTTTTTTTGTCTTCATTTTCGGCATATGCCACCCTCTATTTCTTAGACTTGGGACTTAAAACCATGGACATAAACCGGCCTTCCATGGACGGGGCCTTATCCATGACATAATCCCCTTCAAGACGTTTTAAAACATCCTTAAGAACATCCAATCCCAGTTCGGTATGGGCGAGTTCCCGCCCGCGAAAACGAACCGTTACCTTAACCTTGTTGCCATCGGCAAGAAATTCCCGGACATGTTTTGATTTGAAATCCATATCATGCTCGTCGATCTTGGGCTGCATACGGATTTCTTTTAGCTTTAAAAGCTTTTGTTTCTTTTTTGAATCCCGGATTTTCTTTTCATTCTCGAATTTGAATTTACCATAATCCAAAATTTTAACTACCGGCGGAACCGCCTGAGGGGCTACTTCCACCAGGTCAAGACCTTGTTCTCTGGCCATTTCGAGCGCTTCGGTGATGGACAAGATCCCCTGGGGTCCTCCCTCATCCCGAACAAGGCGAACCTCCCGCACCCGAATTTGTTCATTAATTCGTAAATCCTTATCTGCCAACTGGCCTCCTTGTAAATTTCCGGCATAAAGGGGGTATATACCGGTAATTTTTATCAGTATAACAAAGATGAATCGAAATGTCCAGTCATTTTGAGCCCTATATCGTATTACCCATGTACCAGAAAGCTGTTCCAAAATTTGATGTTTTAGGACAGCTTCCGTTGACAACAATATTTTTTTTATGTATATCAATAGCTGGCTTGGCTGCGGGGGTTTCAAAATTAGGCAAATTTTGAAACCTTTTTCGGTTATCATAGGGAATTTTCCAAAATTTCAATTTTGGGAAAACCTCAAGGGGAGTATTTTTATGCGGACCTTTGTTGCTCTGGAGCTTCCCCCTGAATTTACCGCCCCTCTCCATCAAATACAGGCAAGATTACAGGATCGTTACCCCGATTTCCGCTGGAGCCGGGAAGAAAATCACCACATAACCTTAGCCTTTCTTGGTGAAGTGGATGAAAAGGGGGCGGCCCTTCTAAAAAAGGCCGTACAAGAAACTCTGGAAAACAAAACGTCTTTTTTCATAAGCGCGGGAAAAATCATCACGCTGCCCCCAGGGGGTACCCCACGGGTTCTCGCCCTGAATATTGAAAGGGGGAAAAATGATATAAGCGATTTAGCCGCCTGTTTTGAAAAAAAACTCGCCGCCTTGGGAGAACAGGAAACTTATTCCTTTAGGAAACCGGAAACCCGGCCCTATACCCCCCATATAACCTTAGCCCGGAAAGGCCGGGCGGTTGTAACTTTATCCGGGGATGAAGGGAATTGGGCTATCCACGCCCAGGGAATGCTTCGGAATGTTACGGTATTTAAATCAGATCTATATCGAGAAGGCCCCCGCTACACCGCCTTGGCCGTATTTCCCCTCAGAACCTCCAAGGGGACCTTCCCGCCGCCTTCTGCCTGACATTTTGAAAAAACACCCTATGTTTTTATTTGTATTTATAATAACTTCTTACAATTGGAGAAGAAATTTATGGTGGAACAATTAAAACAGGCGGTTTGTGAGGCCAATTTACTGCTTCCCCGGTATGGGTTGGTTACTTTTACCTGGGGTAATGTTTCCGGTATTGACCGCCGCCAGGGGCTGGTGGTGATAAAGCCTTCGGGGGTTGAGTACGATAAACTTAGTCCTGATAATATGGTGGTTCTTGACCTGGAGGGCCGGAAACTTGAGGGGACGCTGAATCCTTCCTCCGATACCGATACCCACCTGGAGTTATACCGGGCCTTTCCGAATATCGGCGGGGTGGTACATACCCATAGCCGTTGGGCGACCATCTTTGCCCAGGCCGGAACCGGAGTACCCCCGTATGGTACAACCCATGGGGATTATTTCTATGGGGAGATCCCCTGTACCAGGCGGATGACCCCGGAGGAGATCCGGGGAGAATATGAGCGGGAAACGGGCAGGGTTATCGTGGAAACCTTTAAAAACAGGAACTACGATGCTATTCCCGCCGTACTGGTCCATAGCCATGGCCCTTTCTCCTGGGGGAAAGATCCCATAGAAGCGGTTCATAACGCCGTGGTTTTAGAAGAAGTAGCCATGATGGCGTGGCATGTCTGTCTGTTGACGCCCGGACTACAGCCAATGCAGGGGGAATTATTGGATAAACATTACCTCCGCAAACACGGCCCCGGCGCATATTACGGTCAGCAGGAAGGGTCCTGATTGGAATGCGGGGGTCCATACCCCCAGATATTTCATTTCTCCCGTCCGCGGCAAGGGTCTAAATTGAAAAACCGAAAATCCGGATTCTCTGGGGCTGTCCTAAAGAATTTCCGCCGGAGGGCTTATATTCATATTCATGATGATATTCCCGATGCCGGTCCGGGATCGTATGGTATATACCGGATCAGGACCGACAGACATTTTTAACGGACCGCTGATTGCCCTGTGGTACTGCTCGTCCGGTGAATCAAGCCATATATTTCCGCTTCCTGTCAGAGCATCAAAATTAAAGGAAAGAGCTTCGGGCAGGGACAGGGCTATGGCCCCGATTCCGGTCTCGAATGAAAGGTCTCCGGTTACGTATTCCATTCCCATGGTTATCCGTCCCAAGGATGTTTGGAAAGTCCCTGCTCCCCGGGCGGATTGAACCAGGATGGAACCGCTGATAGCATCAAGCCTCATGTTACCTTCCGCATGATCTATCCTGATGTTTCCGCTGGCCGACCTTATGTATATATTTTCAGCCGAAACCCGCCCCAGGGTTATGGAACCGCTGGAGAGCTCAATGGCCAAATTTTTTAAGATAAGCTCCGTCTCCGAGGTGAGGGAACCTGAATTAATAAAGATACTACAATTTTCCCGGTATGACCGGGGAATATATATTTCAATTTTACCATTCGTTTGATTTGGCGACGTCCTTTGGCCCTCGATAATAGAAAGGATGGAACCATCAAGAAAGATATTCCCAAAATCTTCAGGATCATTCTCATTCGTGTATCTTTTTAATACCAATTCATCATTCTCACTTTCCAAAAGGGTAAGGTGAGCCATGGTATACGAGATGATAAGGGAGGTAATTCCTCTTGTTTCAATGGATTTGCTATGGTTTTCAGGGATATTTTCCGAAGAAAAACTCTGAACCGCCATCCCCAGGGTCATAAGTATCGCCCGGACTTTAATATTCAGATGAGTTTTTAAAACCATAGATTTAAAATCTCCTTATCGGTATAGTATATTCCAATAAGGCTTTTTCCTGCAACCTCACGGGGAAAAAATCTTGTTATATCCCCTTTTTTCGCCGTATTATAGAAGGAGGAGCTATTTATGGCGATCGATTTTTCTAAATCCGCGCTTCTGGCAATAGATATCCAAAATGATTTTTGTCCGGCATATATTTCAAAGGATGGTAAGAAACGGCCTGCCGGAGCCTTGGCGGTAAGCCGGGGGGATAGGGTTATTGGCCCCCTCAACCGGGCGGCGGAAAAATTTGCCGAAAAAAAGGGGGAAATCATCGCTACCCAGGATTGGCATCCCCCCGGGCATGTTTCCTTTGCCGCATCCCATCCCGGAAAGCAAATTAACGACAGTATCACCCTGCAGGTTTCGGAAGAGGCGGTAAGGCGGTATCGGCAGCAGTTTCCCGGCTTGGATTATCCTATCCATGGGGAGATATCCCAGATTCTGTGGCCGGTTCATTGCGTACAGGACAGCGAAGGCGCCGAATTTCATGATGAATTCCGGAAGGATCTTTTGACCCTGGTCCTCCGTAAAGGAACCCGGGAAGATCTGGATTCCTACTCCGCTTTTTTTGAAAATGACCGGTGTACTCCGACGGAACTTCATGATTACCTCCGGGTCCGTTCTATCAAAACTATTTTTATAGGGGGACTCGCCACGGATTATTGTGTATTTTATAGTGTGATGGATGGAATTCGGTTAGGCTATAGGGTTTTTGTTTTGGATGATACGGTGGCAGGGGTGGGTTTTCCCCCGGGTTCAGTAGAGCGGGCCCTTATAACCATGAAGGAAGGGGGAGCGCTTTTTATCGCTTCCCGGGATATAGTATGAATCATATTTCGGCGTTATTTGCGGATTTTTATTCTCTTACCATGGCCCAGGGCTATTGGAAGAAGGGTCTTAATTCCCTGGCGGTATTTGAAATGTTTTTCCGCCGTCAGCCCTTTTCCGGGGGATTTTCCGTATTTGCCGGGTTGGGGACATTGTTGGAGGTGATCAGGGCCTTTTCCTACTCCCCCGAAGATATAGCCTATCTGGAGGGTCTCGGTATTTTTGAAAAAGAATTTCTTGATTACCTCTCGGATTTTCGGTTTACCGGATCCCTGTGGGCCATGGACGAAGGGACGGTGATATTCCCCCAGGAACCCCTCGTCAGGATCCAGGGGGAGCTTATCCAATGCCAAATAATAGAAGGGGTGATCCTTAATATCATCAATTTTCAGAGTCTCATCGCCACCAAAACCGCCCGGATCTGGCTTGCGTCAGGTAAAGGTTCGCTTATGGAATTCGGCCTCCGCCGGGCCCAGGGGTACGACGGGGCCATGTCGGCCTCCCGGGCGGCCTTTATCGGCGGCGCCGTGGGTACCTCCAATATTCTGGCGGGCAAGGAATTCGGGATCCCCGTTTTGGGGACCATGGCCCATTCCTGGGTTATGGCCCACAACAGTGAAGAGGAGGCTTTCGAGGCCTATGCGGATATGTACCCGGATCGGACCATCTTTCTTATCGACACCTACGATACCTTGAAAAGCGGAATATTAAACGCCATAAAGGTGGGGAGACGCCTCACCGCCCGGGGGAAAAATTTCGGGGTCCGCCTTGATTCCGGGGATATTCACTACCTTTCCGTGGAAGTCCGGAAGCTTTTTGACGCCGCCGGTCTTACCAAAGCAACCATTGCGGTTTCCAATGATCTGGATGAAACCATCATTCAAACCCTCACCGACGCGGGGGCTCCTATTGATTCCTGGGGGGTGGGGACCAATATGGTGACCGGGGGAAATGAGGCGGCTTTTACCGGGGTATATAAACTCGCCGCCCGGGATAACGGGGAGGGCAGCATGGTACCGGTTATGAAATTCTCCGACAATCCCGAAAAAAACACCAACCCTGCGGTAAAACAGGTCTGGCGGGTGAAGGATTCTCAGGGGATGACTGTGGCGGATGTCCTCAGCAGGGAGGATGATCCCGCCGGCCCTGAAACCATAGAACCGGGGAACCGGTATGCCTTTTGGCATCCATCGGCGGATTACCGTCATTTTTATCATACCGTGGAGGGTTCCGTGGAACCCCTCCTCAAGTTACGTTTTTTCCAGGGAAAATTGACGGCGGTTCTCCCGTCCCTTAGGGAAATTCAAAAGAAGGTTCAAGCCGATCTGGAAAC